>CAZBIG010000030.1:0-13014 GCA_964491865.1 uncultured Neomegalonema sp.
CAACGACGACGACGGCGGCGGCGACCGCGACGCCCAGCTGATGTGGGACACGGACGCGTCCGATCTCTGGACCTCCCCCGAAGCGTTCGGCGCGCTCGCCTTCCAGCAACAGGCGCTCATGGTCGACGAGGACGCCGAGAACGGGGACCGCGTGGCGGTCGCCACGGCTTCCGACGCGGACGGGATCGAGGACGTGCGCTACAGCCTGGCCGACAACGCCGGCGGGCGCTTCGCGATCGACGCCGAAAGCGGGGCGATCACGGTCGCCGACGCGTCTCTGATCGACGGGCGGCAGGCGTCCTACGAGCTCGACGTCGTCGCGACGGACGCGGCGGGGCTCGGCTACAGCGAGACCGTGTCGATCGGCGTGGCCGCCGAGGCGCGGACGCTCTCGGCCGACCCCGGCGGCGCCGAGCTGTCCGGCGGCGCGGCGGGCGACACCCTGATCGGCTCGGACGCGATCGACACCCTTTTGGGCGGGGCCGGCGACGATCTGATCATCACCGGTCGGGGCGGCGACATCGTCGACGGTCAAGAAGGGTCGGACCGGATCCAGATGGACAACATCAGCAACAACGTCGCCAATCAGATCGTCGACACGGGTCTTTCGGGGACCGACACGCTCGAGCTGGTCGGCAGCGACGGCGGCGGCTTCGACATCCAGGCCGAGTTTTCGCTGGCGACCTCCGGGATCGAGGTGATCGACGGCGGCGACGTGTCGGGCGAAACGCTTGAGACCTATGGGGCCGCGGATTTCGACTTCAGCGGGATCACGCTGATCGATGTCGACGGCATCCGCGGCGGCGACGAGGATGATCGGATCCGCGGGTCCTCGGGCGACGACGTGATCGACGGCGACCGCGGCGACGACCGCCTGGCCGGCGGCGGCGGCGACGACGTGATCGACGGCGGCGCGGGCGCCGACACGGCGGTCTATGACGGCGCGGCCGCAGATTTCGTCGCCACGCTGTACGACGGCGCGATCCGCATCGAGGATCAAAGCGTCGACGGCGGCGAGGGGGTCGACCAGATCAGCAGCGTCGAGCGGCTCGAATTCGCCGACGGCGTGTTCGACGTGGTGCTTGGCGTCGAGGCGGGCGGTTCGGCGACGGGCGGCGCCGGGGCCGAGGCTTTGATCGGCGGCGACGGCCAAGACATGTTGTCCGGCCTGGGCGGGGCCGACCTGCTTTACGGCGGGGGCGGCGACGACATTCTCTCAGGCGGCGAAGGAGATGACGCCATGTTCGGAGGCGACGGCTCGGACACGTTCCTGCTGAGCGCCGGCGGCGGGGCCGACGCGATCGACGGCGGCGCGGGCGCCAGTTGGACCGATACGATCGCCCTCGACGCTTTCGGCGCGCGGATCGCGTCGGACGTCGCGCGGTTCGAGACCGACGATTGGACCGTGAGCCTGAGCTCGGGTCGGATCGTGAGCGAATCGGACGGCGCGCTGGTGTTCAGCGAGGACGCGGCGGGCTCGGTGACCTTCGACGATACGGGCGAAAGCGTGGCGTTCGCGAATGTCGAAGGTCTGACCTGGAACGGGTGACCCTGCGCAATCGGCGAGACGCTTCTCGCTGAACCGATCCAAATCGAGACAGAGGCGTGGGCCGCCGGCGCGGTCCGCGCCTTTCTGCGTTTGACCCGCGCCGCAGAGCGCGCCTGCGCGAGCGGCCCTGCGCGCAGCACGCGTTTTCCCCCGAGCCCGCTCGGCCCTCGCGCGATTGGTCCCGCGATCATCACGAAATGTTCTCTGCGTTAATCAAACGCTGCGTCGACATGACGCGGCGCGGTCGGATGATCGCTAAATGCGTCGTATTGAGACATTAATAGCGAATAATGTAGCAATTTGAATGACCATGCCGGGGGGAAGGGCCTGTGCGCTTTACGCAACGCGGCGGTGCTCCGATCAAGAGCCCGACCAAAATTCAGCCTCGATTGCCTTTTAGCCCCCCGCGCCTCGAGTAGTCGACGCCAAAAAACGCAAGCGACGGCTTACAAAATAGAATTAACACGCCTCAATTCTATGAATAGGCGCGTGTATTATCAGGTGGGGCCAGCATGGACGAGATGGATCCGTCGAGCGGTAACGCGGGAATGAGCGGCCACGACATGGGCGCGATGCTGCAAGCGCCGAGCGACCACCCGAATACCGTGATCGCGGTGCAATCCGGCGCATGGAGCGACCCGGACACCTGGGGCGGGCGCGCGATCCCAGGCCGAGACGCGGTGGTCGTTATCCCCGAAGACGTCGAGATTACTTACGACGTCGCGCGCGACGTGAAGATTTTCGCGATCGAGATCGACGGCGCGCTGCGCTTCGACACCGAGCGGGACACCAAGCTGGTGGTCGACACCGTGTTCGTGCGGCCGGACGGCGCGCTCGAGATCGGGACGCAGACCGATCCGCTGAACGCCGACGTCACGGCCGAGATCGTCATCGCGGACAACGGGTCGGTGACGCCGCGACAGGGCCGCGCCGACGTGCCCGGGGCCGATTTGAAGCGGCTCGATTGGGATCCCGAGCAACTGTCGCGCGGGCTGATCGTCGAAGGCGAGTTCGTCGCGCACGGGGCGAGCAAGACGTCGCATCTGAAAGTCGCCGAAGACCCGCGCGCCGGCGACGCGACGCTGACGCTCGAGAGCGCGCCGGCCGGCTGGCGGGTCGGCGACGTGCTGGTGGTGGCCAGCGGCGCCTACCCCGAAAACGGCGCGGACCGGCCGCACCCGGACCAAAATGAGGAGCGGACGATCGTCGCGATCTCGGGCGAGACCGTCACGCTCGATCGGCCGCTCGACTATGATCATGTCGCGCCGGACGACCGCGCCGGCCGGGATTTCGCGGTGGACGTCGCCAATCTGACGCGGAACGTCTCGATCGCGTCCGAAGATCCCGACCAGATCGGCGCCCGCGGTCATGTGATGGTGATGCATTCAGGCGCCGCCGACATCCGCTATGTGGCGCTGAAAGACCTCGGGCGCACCGACAAGTCGCGCGACGTCGACGATTTCAAACTGCAAAGCGGCGAGAACTACGACGACTTTCGGATCAACGCCGATTATCCGGACCGCCGGATCGACGAGGCCGAGGACGGCGTCGAAGTCGAAACGCCCGCGGCGCAAATCACCAATCAGCGCGGCCGCTACCCGCTGCATTTCCACCATTCCGAGAGCGAAAACATCGTCGTCGGCGTGGTGGTCGACGGCGCGCCCGGTTGGGGACTGACGCAGCACGCCAGCGCTGCGGATATCGGCGAGACCATCGTCTACGAGGCCTACGGCGCCGGGTTCGTGACCGAAACGGGCGACGAGACCGGGCTCTGGTGGAGCAATCTCGCGCTCGACATCGACGGTCGCGCGCTCGGCTGGGACGACGTCTCGAAGGCCGAGAAAAGCGCCGGCTTCAATCAGGACGGCGGGATCAACGGCTCGGGCTATTGGCTGCAGGGCCGGCTGATCGACATGGTCGACAACACGGCCGCCAGCACGGCGCATGCGGGCTTTTTCTGGTTTTCCCGAGGGGTCGAGCAACGCGACGTCGGGCGCGATCAGGTGAACTATCACCAGCTTCTGCGCGATGACCCGCTGGACCAGTATGACGGCCCGACCGCCATTCATCCGGACCGTCCGGCCATCGCGGTGTTCGACGGCAACGAAGCCTATGACACCCGGCGCGCCATCCAGATCATCGGCCAAAGCCCTCGCAAATTGAACGACGAGCGCAGCCTCTTCACCGATTTCACCGGTTGGGAGATTTCGCAGAGCGGCGTCCACTTTCAGTACTCGTCAAAGTACACCTTCGACGATTTCGTGCTTTTGGGGGCCGAGGCTGGCGAGGCCGGCGGCGGCCAAGCCTTCGCCGGCTTCAATCTCGGCACGACGACGTCCGACAACGTCATCTCGAATTCTTACGTTGAAGAGTTCAATAGCGCAATTTTCGCCAGCAAACAGCTATCCGACAATAAGCAGGCGACTGAGTACTTTGACCGTGTCGACGATATCGGGCTCGAAGTGATCGAAACCGAGGCGCGGGAGGTGGTGCGGGTTTATGGCGGCGAGCTGCAGCGCGCGGACGCGCCGAACCGATCGGCCGACACGGTGGTTCCGAACCGGTTCGAGATCGAGTTCGACGACGCCAGCCTGCGCGCGGTCGGCGATCTGGGGATCGGACGGAACGGCGCCTTTCGAACAGACGGCGTGATGCTGCGCGGAGAAAAGACGGACTCGCTCGGAACGATCGCCTTTCCGTTCGCGAACGAATGGCTGCTGTTCACGGGCGAAACCATCGACGCTCATATCGTCGAGCGCGGCTATTACGTCTTGGCCGACGGTCGGCGCGGCGTCGTCCTCGAAGAACTGTTCTCGGATCGCGGCACCGGCGCGGCCTATCGCGTGAAGTTCTTAGTCACGCTCGAACGCGATTGGGATCTGCCTGCGGGGGCCCGCGCCGTCGGCCTGTTCAGCCCGGCGGCCGAGCTGGAGGTCTATCTGCCCGCCTCGGTCGCGGAACTGTATAAAGTGTCCTCGAGCCCCACCGAGGTGCCGCTCGACCCGCCGAGCCCGACCGGCCCCAGCGCGGCGATCGTGACGGCGGCGTCGACTTCGGACAGAGCCGAGACGGTGCTGGCCGGGCCGGCCGACGAAAAGGTCGCCGCGGGCGGCGGCGCGGACACCGTGATCGGCACCGGCGGCTCGGACAGCATCCTCGGTCAGGGCGGACCGGACGAAATCGTCGGCGGCGACGGCGACGATCTGCTGTTCGGCAATCGCGGCGGCGACCGGTTGTCCGGCGGCGAGGGTCGGGATCTGATCCGCGGCGGCTATAGCAGCGACACGATCGAGGCGGAGGCGGGCTCGGACACGCTTTACGGCGGTTCCGGCGACGATTGGCTCGACGGCGGCGGCTGGGGCGACGAGCTGTTCGGCGGCGAGGGCGCGGATTTCGCGCTCGGCCGGTCGGGTCGCGACGTTCTGGTCGGCGGCCCCGGACGCGACGAGCTGCGGGGCGGAGAGGGCGACGATCAGCTCATCGGCGGCACCGGCGCCGATCTGCTGCTTGGCGACCGCGACAGCGACACCCTGTCGGGCGGGCCCGGAGACGACACGCTGGACGGCGGGTGGGGCGACGATCGACTGAACGGGAACACGGGCGCCGATTACTTCGTGTTCTCGACGCAGGCCCATGGCGACGACCGGATCATCGATTTCGAAGACGGGATCGATCAGATCGTCTATCTCGCCGCGGAAAGCCGCGTCCTCAGCTTCAACGACGTCTCGGTCGTCGAAACCGTGCGCGGCGTCCGGATCGAGACCGAGAGCGGTTCGGTCACCGTGGTCGGCCTCGACCCGGCGCAGGTCGGCGCCGAGGACTTCGTGTTTCTGTAATCGCGAGAGGGGAGCGTCCGGGCCGCCTCAGGCGGCGGCGGCGCGGGCCTGCCGCGCCGCGTCGCGCCAGCTGAGCGCCGCCACGCCGGCGACCGCCAGAGCGCCGGCGATCTGCGCAAGCTCGGCGTTCGGCCAGAGACACGCGACACCCGCGAGCCCGACCAAACCGCGTTCCCACAGCGCGAGACGGCGCTCCATCCAGCCTTGGATGGCGCCCACCAGGCCGTAGAGCCCGACAAAGGCGAAGGCCGAGATCCACAGCGCCGCCGCCAAATCGCCCGACAACAGGGGCGTGTAGGCGAACAGCACCGGCATCACGTAGAGACCTTTGGCGATGCGCCAGCTCTCGAGCCCGGTGCGCATGGCCGGGGCTTTGGCGATCGCCGCGGCGGTGAACGCGGCCAGGCAGACGGGCGGGGTGACGTTCGAGTCCTGGCTAAGCCAGAACACGATCATATGCGCCGACAACAGCGCCGCCTGCGCCGCCTCGGCCGGCAAAGCGATTTGGCGCAGCTGGGCGCGCAGCTCGATCGGCAATCCGTCGAGCGCCGCGCGCGCGTCGGCCGGGCTCATCGGCGCGCCGAGACGCGTCGTGAGGTCCGGGTCTCCGGCGAGCATCAGCAGCGGCTTCGCGGCCTCGGGCAGCGCGCCCGCGGCGATCTGCTGCGCGAGCGCGGCGTCTTGGATCATCCCCGCCAGCGCCGGGGCCGAGAGCGTGGCCAGCACGATGTAAGCGGCGGTCACCGGCAGCCCCATGCCGAGCACCAGCGAGGCCAGCGCGACCAGGATCACCGCGATCAGCAGATCGCCGCCCGACCAGGCCTCGATCATGATCGAAAAGGTGTTGCCGATGCCGGCCATGGCGATCACGTTCACGATCAGCCCGACGGCGCAGAGCAGCACGGCCGTCATGACCATGGTGCGCACGCCGAGCGCCGCCGCCTCCCATACCGCGCGCGGGCCCATGGGCGAGCGGGTCAGCCAGCTCGACGCGATCACCGTTGCGACGCCGAAGACGGCGGCGTATTCCGGCGTGAAGCCCAGCACCAGCAGCGTGATCAGCGTCGCGATCGGGATCAGGAAGCTCGCGCCGTTGTCGCGCACCGCTTTGCCGAGCGGCGGCGCGTCCGACAGCGCGGGCTGCAGGCCTTGGCGCTTCGCCTCGACCCGCACGAACATCGCCACCGACGCGAAGTAGAGCAGCGCCGGCAGCGCCGCGACCGCCACGATGGTCTCGTAAGGGATGTTGGTGTAGCTCGCCATCACGAACGCGCCCGCGCCCATGATCGGCGGCATCAGCTGACCGCCGGTCGAGGCCGCCGCCTCGACGCCGCCGGCGAAGCGGGGCGGAAAGCCCGCCTTTTTCATTAGCGGAATGGTCACCACGCCGGTCGAGGCGGTGTTGGCGACCGCGCTGCCCGAAATGGTGCCCGTCAAGCCCGAGGCGATCACGGCGACCAGGCCGGCGCCGCCCGTCGTCCTGCCGGCGACCGCCATCGCGAGCTGCACGACAAAATCTCCCGCGCCCGAGCGCACGAGAAAAGCGCCGAACAGGATGAACAAGAAGACGTAGGTGGCGGAAATGCGCGCGATGATGCCGAACAGCCCCTCGTCGTTGAAGATCGAGGCGCGCAGCACGCTCTCGATCGACAGCCCGCGAAACGCGAACACGCCGTCGATCAGGGGCCCGAGAAAAGTGAGGTAGCTGAGCCCCACAAGCGCCAGGATCGGGATCACCCAACCCGCCGTGCGCCGCGTCAGCTCGAGCGCGCCGAGCACGGTGACCGCCCCTGCGGCCCAGTCGAGCGTCGTCAGCTTGTCGCCGCGCCCGGCGATGTCGTCGATCGCGAACGCCAGATGGATGGTCGCGGCCGCGACCAGCAGCCCGAAGCCGAGATCCGCCCAGCGCGTCCAGGGCCGTCCGGTCCACCAGGCGCCGGCGGCGAACGGGTAATAGACGGTGGCCAACATCGCGAAGCCGGCGAAGTGCAGCGCGTTCCGCACGAAGGCGTCGATCTCGGCGGTGAGCGCCGCATAGAGGTGGAACAGCGCGAACAGGACCGAGAACAGCGCGACGGGCGTCGCCCAAGCCGCCGGCGGTTCGCGCATCAGCGCGCCGGGTTCGTCGCCGTCGGCTGCAGGGCCGTTCGCCGCGCGCTCGACAGGCTGTTCGGGGCCTTGGCCGGCCATCTCGTTCTCCCGATCGGTTCGCTTGGCGTCGCCCACGCCGTCGCGCCACTCCAGAGCATCGTCCGCCGATACGCAAGTCGCGCGCAAAACCGCGGCGCGGCGTCGGTTCGGAACGGGCGACCGGCTTCGGCGTTCTTTGAGCAACCGCTACGGGCTGAGCCGCAGCGGATCTGAAGATCGGAGGCTAAAATGAATTGGGACCAAATCTCGGGCGAGTGGAAAAAGTTCAAAGGCAGCGTGCAGCAGGAATGGGGCAAGCTCACCGATGACGAAGTCGATGTGATCGCGGGCGACCGCCAAAAGCTCGAGGGCCAGCTGCAGAAATCCTACGGCATGGCCAAGGAGGATGCGGAGCGGGCCGTCGACGACTGGATGTCGCGCAACTCGTAAACTCGCCGCGCGCCGCGTGGGCGCGCGACGGCCGCGAAGCCGCCGGACGGCCGGAACAGAGGTCGGTCGTCCAGCGGCGGCGCGCTCGATCGCTTATTGCGCGATCAGGTTCCCGGGGATTTCGACGCCCTGCTCCTTATAGAACCGCGCAGCGCCCGGATGCAGCGGCGCGGGCAGCCCGGCGATCGCCTGCTCGAGCGCCATCGCCTTGGTCGCCGGGTGAATCGCCTGCAGGAACGGCAGGTTCTCGTAGACGGTTTTCGTGAACAGATAGACATGCTCTTCGGGCACGTCGGCGCGAACGGCCAGGAAGTTGGGCTGCGCGATCGTTTGCACGTCGCCCTTCAGCCCCGGATACGCGTCCGCCTTGATCGTATAGGGCGTCCAAAGATTGAACCCGCCATCGGCCTTTTTCGCCAGCTCCGGCGGGAACGACAGCAGCGTGACGTCGTCGCCCATGGCGGCGAACAATTTGGTCAGCGCGCCGGTCGGCACGCCCGCGGGCGTCGAGATCCCCGCGACCTGGCCGTTCTGCAGCGCGTCCGCCGACGGCCCGTAGCCCGCATAAACCAGTTCAAAATCTTCATCCGCGTCGAGGCCGAGATTGCTCAGCAGCGTGCGGTTCGAGCCGACCGTCCCGGAATTGCGCCGGCCGAGCGCCATCTTCTGGCCCTTCAGCGCGGCGACATCCTCGATGGTGCCCGTCTTCGCCTGATCCGTCGCAATGACGAATTGCTCGACGTTCTGCCATAGCATCGTCACCGAGCGGAGTTCGGTCTGTTTGCCGGCTTCTTCGATCGGACCGAGGCCGTTCCAGGCGTAATAGCCGAACAGGCCCTGAACGATGGCGAACTGCGCTTCGTTCTCGCGCAGCAGCCGAATGTTCTCGCCCGAACCGGCCGAGTTGATCGCCGACATGCCGATCTTTTCTTTCGGCTGCAGCTTCACCTTGGTCAGGGTCGCGAGCGCGACGCCCACCGGGTAATAGGTGCCGCCGGTCGACGCGGTGGCGAGGATGTAGTTGACGTCCTCTTGCGCGCGGGCCGGCGCGGCGGCCAGACCGCCCAGGACCGCGGCGCCGGCGAGCGCTGCGAGGGCGCGGCGGCGGTCTAGCATCCGAAACGATTTCATGCGGATCTCCCATAACTTGTGAGCCGACGCGGACCGGGCCGCGCGGCGTCGCCACCTTGGTCGAGCGGCGGCGGGCCCGCCACCCCTAATCGGCCGGACCGCTTGCCCGCCGGGCGCTTCGGGCGATAGGGGCGGGCGGGGCGCGCGCCTGAAGGAGCCGAGGCCATGGACGTCTTTTTCAGTTCGGCGCACCGGTTGCGCGACGCCGCCGCCGAGCTCGACGGGGGGCGGCTCGTGCGGCCGTATGAGCGCCCGGAACGCGCCGAAATGGTGCGCGAGGAGATCGAACGCCGCGGGCTCGGGCCGGTCAAAGCGCCCGCGCCGCTCGACCGCGCCGCGCTCGAGCGCGTGCACGCGCCCGACTATCTCGCCTTTTTAGAGAGCGCGTGGCGCGACTGGGCCGCCCGCCGCCGCGGGCCCGACGGGGCCGTGTTCGGCGAAGCGATCCCCAACATCTGGCCGTCGCGCCGATTGGGCCGCGCGTTCGATCCGACCCGCCCCGATCTCGACATCGAAGTGAAGCTCGGCTGGTACGCGCTCGCCGCCGAGACGGCGATCAGCGCGGGCACGTGGGAGGCCGCCTGCGCCTCGGCCGCCGTGGCGCTTTCGGCCCAAGAGGCGGTGGCGCGCGGGGCGCGCGCCGCGTTCGGCCTCTGTCGCCCGCCCGGGCACCACGCCGCCGCCGACATGTTCGGCGGCTATTGCTTTTTGAACAACGCGGCGCTGGCGGCGGCGGCCTTCCGCGACCAGGGGGCGGAACGGGTCGCGGTGCTCGATGTCGATTTTCATCACGGCAACGGCGCGCAGAGCGTGTTTTACGCCCGATCGGACATTTTGACCGTCTCGATCCACGGGGACCCGGACTTCGCCTTTCCTTACTTCCTCGGCGCCGCCGACGAGACGGGCGAGGGGCCGGGCGAGGGGGCCAATCTCAACCTGCCCTTGCCCGCCGGCGCGTCGTGGGACGTTTGGAGCGCGGCGCTCGAGACCGCCTGCGCCGCGATCGAGGCGCATGGGGCCGAAGCCCTGGTCGTCGCGCTCGGGGTCGACGCGTTCGAGGGCGATCCGATCTCGGCGTTCAAGCTGACCAGCGCCGATTTCACGCGGATCGGCGCGCGCGTGGCGCGCCTCGGGCGGCCGTCGGTGTTCGTGCTCGAAGGCGGCTACGCGGTCGCCGAGATCGGGGTCAACGTCGCCAACACGCTCGAGGGGTTCGAGGGCGGCTAGGGCGCGGTCGTCTCCGCCGCGGGCATTCGACCCTAGCGCGGCGGTGCGCGCTTTCGTAAACCAAGCGGGCGCGGTCGTCGCCGAGGAGGGATGTCGACCGACGCCGTGTCGCGGCGTCGGCCAAGATCGCTTCGCGCGCCGGCGTCCGCGCCTTCGTTCATCCGACCGGATCCGCGCATGCGCTTGTTCGACAGACGCCGGCCGCTGCAGACCGAAGGCCGGGGGGAAGGCGGGGCGTCGAGAAACTGGCGCGCGGCGTTGTTGCGCGGCGCGGTCCAGATCGCCGCGGTGGTGGTCGCCGCGGCGGGCCTTTGGGGCCCTCTGGAGGCCGCGGCGCAATCGGGCCCGTCGCGCGACGAGGCCGAGGCGCCCGCGCTGCCCTCTCTGGCCCCGCCCTCGCCGCCGAGATCGGGGGCCGCGCTCGGCGACAGCCCGCTGCGCGTGAACCTCGCCACCATCACGCCGCCCGCCGTCTGCGCGCCGGCCTATCAGGTCGTCGAAGTGCGCAACGCCGGCGATCTCGCGCTCGGCGATATTCGGCTGTCGGCCGCGCCCCCGCTTGGGCCCGACTTGTTCTCCTTCGCGTCGCAGACGATCGAGATCAGCGCGGACGACGGGGCGACCTGGACCCCGATCGGGGCGCCCACCGGGCTGGGATCGCGCGCGGCGCCCTATGTTTGGAGCTCGGACCAAGCCCCGGCGCTGGCGCGTCTGGGGCCCGCAGGCCGGCCCGACGACAGCGTGCTGATCCGCTGGCGGGCGGCGCTCGGCCACGGCTTCGCCGAGGCGCCCGCCGACCAGCGGCGGCTCTGGCAGGGCGCGGCGGCGGTCGACGCCGCGCGGCGCGAGGTGACCGCGCCCGAGCGCGCGATCCTGCTGCCCGTGCGCCGGCCGAGCCTGGCGCTCAGTCTGGTCGGCCGCAACGCGACGCGCGGCGGCGGCTTCGGGCCGGCCGCCTCGGCCGCGCCGGGGGACGTCGTCGAATGGCGGCTCGGCGTCGAGAACCGCGGCGACGCCGCCTCGGCGGAGACCCGCACGCGATTTCTGGAAGGGGGCGCGCCGCCGAACCCGCCGCTGGACCGGTTCGAGCGGGCCGGCGGGGCCGACGGCCAGGCGCTCGGCGACGGCGTCTTCTCGCTCGGCGCGCTCGGGGCGGGCGGCCGCAAAGCCGTGCTGTTCCGCGAAACCGTCGGACCCGGCTGCCGCAGCCGACCCACGCGGGTCGTGGCCTATTGGGGCTGCGGCGCCGAGGGCGCGGGCGCCGCGCCGGTCGAAAGCGGCGTCGCCGAGGCGATCCTGCGCACCGAGCCGCGCGCCGAGGACGCCGACTATGCGATCCGGGTGGCGGGCGTGCAGGGACGCGACCGACCGGGCAATCGGGCCGAAGCGATCGTGCTGATCGAAAACCGCGGCGCGCCGATGCTCAAGCTCGCCGCGCTGGCCGCGCTGCCCGACGGCTACGCCTTCGACGACAGCGCGCCGGTGCGCGTGTTCGGCGCCGCTCGGGGCGCGCGCCAAGTGTCGGTCGACGCCTCGACCCCGACCGCCCCGAGCCTGCTGTTGCGCGACGGCGACGGGCGTCGCGCGGCGCTCGACCCCGGCGAGCGGGTCGAGATCCGTTTCGCGATCCGCCGCGTGCGCCCGCGGGTGTTCGACGAGGACGAGGCCCAGCTTTCGCTGCGTTTTGAAAACGGCTGCGGCGACACGATCACGGCGCCGGTGGTCTCGACCCCGACGCGGCCGCGCGCGCCCGAACTCGCCGTCACGCTGACGCCGGAGGACTCGCCGATCGTCGGTGCTCCCGGCGTGGCGAAGCGGTTCGTCGCTCGGATCGAGAACACCGGCGAAGACGTCGCGCGCCGCGTGCGGCTGAGCTTGGATTTCGGGGCCGGCTGGCGGGCCGCAGCCCCCGAGCGCTGCGTCGCCCGGCGCGCGTCGCCGGCGATCGAGGGCGCGCCGGCGCCCGGGTTTCGCGCGCTCTGCACGCTCGGCGAGGATTTGCGGCCCGGTCAGTCGGCGGTTTTTCCGATCGAGGCGGTGGTCGACGCCGCCGCGCTCGAGGGCGCGCCGTTGTCGCTCGAGGCGGTCGCCGACGGGGTGGGGCGCCGCTCGGACGGCGCGCTCGGCGACGAGATCGTGGTGCGCGGGCGCGCCGAGACCGCCGCGATCGGCTTCGCGCTTCGCCAGCGGCTGTTGACCCGCGACGGGCGCCCGCGCGCGCTCGACCGCCCGCTCGACCTGGGCGAGCGGGTTTCGGTCGCCGTCGAGGCGCGCTGGTTCGGCGGCGTCGGCATGGTCGAAGGGGCGGCCGTCGCGCAGACGCTGCCGCCCGCGCTGGCGATCCGAGACGCCGTGCAAGAAGGCGGATCGGTCGGGCTCGAGACGGTGCTGCCGCCGAGCGGTCCCAGCGGCGGCCGCCTGCTCTGGTCGCTGGCCCCGTTCGAGGGGCGGGGCCGGTTCGAAGCCCGCCTGGACCTCGAAGCGGTCGCGCCGCGCGCCGCGGCCGCCGCCGCCGAGCCGGGCGCGCAGGCGGAGGTCCTAAGCGGCCCTCAGGACGCCGCGACCGGCGCTCCAAACCGCGGGCCTGCGCTGTTGACCGCGGCCGTGGGCGCCGCCCCCCGCGGCACCGCCCGCGGCCGCGCCGCCGGGGGGGGCGGGGGCGGCGCCCCGCGCGCCAGCCCGGGGCCCGCC
>CAZBIG010000030.1:13024-13653 GCA_964491865.1 uncultured Neomegalonema sp.
CAAGGCGACCCGCTCGATAGCCGGGTCACCGCCGCGGCGCCCTTGGCGCGCGCGGTGCGCCGGCCGGACGTGCGCCTCGGGCTCGAGATCGACGGCCGGAACCGCTTGGCGGGCGGAGCGGGCTATCGGGTCTTGGGCGGAGAGAGCCTCACGGCTTCGGTCAGCGTGGCCAATCTGGGGGCGGCGCCAGGCTTTTTCGATTGGATCGAGCTGCGCGCGCCCGCCTTTTTGTCGATCGCGCCGTTTGAAAACGACGGGCTCGACAATGACGGCGACGGCCGCGTCGACGAGGGCGACGAGGGCACCATCGCCGTCTTCGACCGCGGCGCGCCCGACGCTCGCGGGGCGGGCGGGGCAGGGGCGGACGGGACGGGCGGCGACGTGACGGCGGGCGACGGGACGGGGGCGGACGGGGCGCCCGGCGACCGCGTGCGCTGGATCAGTCTCGGCGCTTTGACGGCGGCCAGCTCGGGCGGCGGGCTTCGGGTGGCACCGGGCGAGACCGCGCGCTGGCTGTTGCGGCTCGACGTCTCGGCCGAGGCGCGCCCGGCGCTGTCCGGCGCGATCGCGCTCGAGGGCCAGTGGGGCCCCGCGCCCTTTGGCCAGGAGGGCGGCGAGACCCGCACCCG
>CAZBIG010000030.1:13663-13988 GCA_964491865.1 uncultured Neomegalonema sp.
CGACTTGGCGAGTTTGCGGGTCTCCGCGGCGAATTCCTCAAGAATGCGCGCGGCCTGCTCGAAGACGGAATCAATGAGAACGCCAACGGCTTCGCGCGCGAGATATAGAGCCGTCACGGCGTTGACGAGGGTGAGGACTGGATGGCCCACGACCTGGAGGGGGGCGAGACCCGCACCCGCGCTAGCGCGCGCGAACCCGTCGCGCTGCCGCCGGTCGAAGGCTTCCTCGTGTTGTCGCGCACCAGCTACGGCGAGGATCTGAGCGCGGAGATCGCCCATCGCGAGACGGTCGAGCATCGCTTGAGCGTGCGCCTGCCGCCGGGCG
>CAZBIG010000031.1:0-13766 GCA_964491865.1 uncultured Neomegalonema sp.
GGACCGTCGGCTACGACCCCATCTACGCCCACCAAGACCGAGAGGACGACGCGCTGATCGGGGTGAAGTCGACCGCGCGCCTGTTCGGCGAGAACACGCGGCTGGCGCTGATCCCGCTCTATGGACTGGCCCTGCTCGGGGCCGGCGCGGCCGGTTGGGCGGCCGGGCTGGGCGTTTGGTTTTGGATCGGCCTGGCGGCCTATGGGGCGCATCTCGCCGGACAGATCAAACGGCTCGACATCGCGGACGGCGCGCTGTGCCTGCATCTGTTCAAGTCGAACCGAGAGGCCGGGCTGCTGTTGCTGGCCGCGATCGCGCTGGGCGGCTTGCCGGGCTAGCTTCGCGGGGCCGGACCGGCCGGCGCAGCGTCAGCCGCGTTCGGCGCGGCGTCGGATCTGTTGGACGGTCCAATAGACCGCGCCGATCACCGGCAGGGCCACCGCGGCCTGCCAATATTTGACGTCGCCGCCGAACAGCGCCGACAACGGGGTCAGCAAATAGCCCGCCAGGCTGACCGCGTAATAGCTGATCGCCACGACCGACAGCCCCTCGACCGTCTGCTGCAGGCGCAGCTGCAGCCCGGCGCGACGGTCCATCGAGTGCAGCAGCTCTTGGTTCTGCTCGGCCAGAAACACGCTGACCCGCGTGCTCAGCAGGTTGGCCTTGCGCGCGGCGCGGCTCGACAGCACTTCGAGCCGGCTTTCGCTCGACTGGATGGTCCGCATCGCCGGTCGGAAGCGGCGGACCATGAATTCCCGAAAGGTCTGGCGCTGCGCGAAACGCTGTTCCCGGATCGCCGTCAAACGCTCCTCGACGATCGCGTCATAGGCGCGCGCCGCGCTGAAGCGAAAGGCGGTCTCGGCGGTCAGGCGCTCGAGTTCGGCCGACAGCTTGGTCAGCTGGGTCAGGGTGCGCCGGTCCTGCTCGCCGTCGGCGCGCGGCGCGGGGGTGGCGCGCAAGGTCTCGTCCGCGGGGGCGCCCTGGGCCATCACTTGGCTGATGTCCGACAGCGCGGCGTCGATCGCCGACAGTTTGGGCGTCAGCTCGCGCGCCATCGGCAAAGCCAGCATGGCCAGCCCGCGATAGGTCTCAAGCTCGATCAGCCGCTGGGTGATCCGGCCGAGCCGCCGCGGCCCGATCTCGGGCGTGGCCAGCACCGCGAAGCGCGTGTTGCCGTTGTTGTCGATCCGGAAATCGCTCATGGCGGCGGCCTCGCCGTCGGTCAGCCACGCGATCGCCAGGCTTTCTTGGACGAATTGCTCGGACAGATCCGCCCGGACCACCCGCTCGGCTTCTTCGGCGTTCTCGACCGGGATCACGTTCAGCAGCACCGAGGCGATGACCCCGCCCAGGCGCTCGGGCGCTTCGGACAGCCAGGCCGCCGGCAACCGGTCCACCGCCTTGGGGCTGAACAGCGCGTCAGGCACCCCCGGAACGGTCAGCGTGTAGCTGCTGAACTCGGTGTGCCGCTCCCATTTGAGGCGGAACCCCTCCAGCTCGGCCACATAGTGGTTGCCGACCCGCTCGGGCGGCGTCGCGCCGAACCGCGACAACAGATCCGCGAGGGCGGCCCGCTCCTCCTCGGCGTTGCTCACGCGGCCCGCTTCGGGCTTGAAGGCCAGCGACAGGATCTGCGTCGGCGCGACCAGCGGCGCGAACGGGCGCGCGTGGAGTTCGTCGGTGAGCGGGCGGCGCTGGGGATGGTCGAGCAAAACCGGCATGCGCGGCGGGGTCCTTGTTGCAGGCGTCGCTCCGCGCCGGAGCGGCGAACCGGCTTCTGATAGCCGACCGGCGCGACGATGCGAAACCGCGCGTTCGGGCGCGGCCGACGCGCGCGCCGGGATGTGACGCCCACGCGCGTTCGGGTCGGGGCGGCGCGCGGCCGCCGGCGCGGGGCCGGGCGGTCGCGGACGCGGGGTCGCGGACGCGGGGTCGCGGATGCGCGCTCGAGAACGCGGGGTCGCGTCAGGACGGTCTTGGCGGCGCGCCTTCGGCTGGTCATAGTGCGCCGCGGCGTCGGCAGGGCGTCATGGCCCTATTGCACGCCCGAGGGTCCCGCCGGCGCCGCGCACTGACCCCCGCAGACGGATGCGCCGCATGCCTCTCCTGCTCGCACTGTTGACGGTGATCGGCCTGCTCGCGCTCTGGTGGTGGCGGGCGCGGGCCGGGCGCAAACCGGCCGGCCCGGCCGATCCGGTCGGCGCCGACGCGGTGCGCGAGGCGCTGCGCCGCTTCCGCTATCGCCAGGAGACGGGACGCCACCCGGCCGAGACCGTCGAGGATCCGCGCCTCGCCGCGGCGGGGGTGATGGCGGCGGTGATGCGGCTGAAGGGCGAGCTGACCCCCGACCAGCTGAACCAGCTGCGGGTCGAGTGCCGCGCGGCCTTTCGGGTCGCCCAGGCCGAGGCGGACGAGATCGCCGCCGTGGGCCGTTGGCTGGCCTCTCAGAGCGACGATCCCGAGGACGCGATTCGCCGCCTGTTGCCGGTGATCCGCGACCGGGCCGAGCCCGAGGCGCACGCCGACCTTGCGCGGATGCTGGAACGGGTGGCCGCCGTCGAGGGCGGCGGACCGAACGATCGCCAGCGCGCCGTGGTGGCGCAAGCGCGCAAAGCGCTCGACGTCGCGTGAGCGGCGGCGGCCAAGCCGAGCGGCTCGACCGCCGGCTGGTGGCGCTCGGCCTCGCCGACAGCCGGGCGCGCGCCCAGGCGCTGGTGCGCGCGGGCGTGGTGCGGGTGGACGGCCGCCCGGCGGCCAAGGCGGGCGCGCTGGTCGCGCCCGGGGCCGCGGTGTCGTTGACCGAGAACCCCTGTCCGTGGGTGTCGCGCGGCGCGTTGAAGCTGGTCGCGGCCCTCGACGCGTTCGGGATCGACCCGGCCGGCGCCGAAGCGCTCGACGTCGGGGCCTCGACCGGCGGCTTCACCGAGGTCCTGCTGGCGCGGGGCGCGGCCCGGGTGACCGCGCTCGACGTGGGCCGGGGCCAGCTGAGCGCCGCGCTGCGCGCCGCGCCGCAGGTCGTCGATCTCAGTCCGCTGAACGCCAAGGATCTCACCGCGGCCGACCTGCCGGCCCCGCCGGATTTGATCGTGGCCGACGTCTCGTTCATTTCGCTGACCAAGGCTCTGGCGGTTCCGTTGGCGCTGGCCGCCCCCGGCGCGCGGCTGGTCGCGCTCGTGAAGCCGCAATTCGAAGTGGGCCCCGACCGGGTCGGCAAAGGCGGGCTCGTGAAAGACGCGGACGCCCGCGCCGCCGCCGTCGCCGCCGTCTCGGCGTGGGCGTCCGCAAAAGGCTGGCCCGAGCGCGGCCGGATCGACAGCCCGATTTTAGGCGGCGACGGCAATCGCGAGGTTCTGATCACGGCCGCCCGAGCCCCTGACCCTTGACCGCCCGGGCGCCGGCCCCTCATCCCTGGGGTCACCGACCTCCTCCGCCGGGCGCGCCGCCCCGGCCCCAAGCGCGATTGTCCATGTCCGTAAACAGCTTCGGTCGCCTGTTCCGTTTCACCACCTGGGGCGAGAGCCACGGGCCCGCGCTCGGCGTGGTGGTCGACGGCTGTCCGCCGGGCGTGCGGCTGACCGTCGAGGACCTGCAGCGCTGGCTCGACCGCCGAAAGCCCGGCCAGAACCGCTTCACGACCCAACGCCGCGAACCCGACGCCGTGAAAATCCTGTCCGGCGTGTTCGAAGACGAGCGCACCGACGGGCCGCGCACGACCGGCACGCCGATCAGCTTGATGATCGAGAACGCGGACCAGCGCTCGAAAGACTATTCCGAGATCCGCGACGCGTTTCGGCCCGGGCACGCGGATCTGACCTATTGGCTGAAATACGGCGTCCGCGACTATCGCGGCGGCGGGCGCTCATCGGCGCGCGAAACGGCGGCGCGGGTCGCCGCGGGCGGGGTGGCGCGCGCCGCGCTGGCCCACCTGGCGCCCGAGGTCAAGATCCGCGCCGCGTTGGTGCAGATGGGGCCGCACGGCGTCGACCGCGCCGCCTGGGACTGGGCCGCCGTTGAGCAGAACCCGTTCTGGTGCCCCGACCCCGCCGCCGCCGAGCGCTGGGCCGAGGCGCTCGACGCCGCGCGCAAATCGGGCGACAGCCTGGGCGCCGTGATCGAGGTGGTGATCTCGGGGCTGCCCGCGGGCCTGGGCGCGCCGATCTACGGCAAGCTCGATCAGGACCTGGCGGCGGCGCTGATGTCGATCAACGCGGTCAAAGGCGTCGAGATCGGCGACGGCTTCGCGGCCGCGGCGCTGACCGGAACCGACAACGCCGACGAGATCCGGATGGGCCCCGACGGGCCGCGCTTTCTGAGCAATCACGCCGGCGGGATTTTGGGCGGCGTCTCGACCGGGCAGGACGTGGTGGCGCGCTTCGCAGTGAAGCCGACCAGCTCGATCCTGACCCCGCGCGCGACGATCGACACCGCCGGGGCCGAGATCGAGATCGTCACCAAGGGCCGCCACGACCCCTGCGGCGGCATCCGCGCGGCCCCGGTCGGCGAAGCGATGGCGGCGTGCGTCGCGCTCGACCATTGGCTGCTGCACCGGGGCCAGCTCGGCGGCAATCAGGGTCGGATCGGCTGAGCGCGGCGGGCCGCCGCGCGCAAGGCGGCGGCCCGTCGGCCGCGCGCCGGTCGCGCAACCTTGGCGCTTGCCCTGGCCGCCCTGGCGCGAGACGCTGCCGCGTGAGCGCCGTCGCCGGGCGGCGCGCCGCCGAAAGGGCCGACGATGCGCGCCGACGCCAAGACGATCGCCTGTAAAGCCGTGTTTTTCGACGTGTTCGGCACCTGCGTCGACTGGCGGTCGAGCGTGATCCGCGAGGTCGCCGCGGCGGCCGAAGCGGCCGGGGTCGCGCTCGACGCCGCGGCCTTCGCCGACGCCTGGCGGGGCCTCTATCAGCCCTCGATGGACGCCGTGCGCCGGGGCGCGCGGCCTTGGACCCCGCTCGACACGCTCCACCGCGAAAGTCTCGACGCGCTGCTGAGCGATTTCGGCGTCGCCGAGGCCTTCGACGAGCCGGCGCGCGTCGCGCTCAATCACGCCTGGCGACGGCTCGATCCCTGGCCCGATGTCGCGCCCGGCCTGTCGCGTTTGAAAAAGAGCCGGTTCATCGCCCCCTGCTCGAACGGCGACGTCGCGATGCTTGCGCATATGGCGAAGCGCGCCGGCCTGCCGTGGGACCTGATCCTCGGGGCCGAGCCGACGCGAAGCTACAAGCCGCAGCCCGCCGCCTATCGCGGCTCGGCGGCGCTGCTCGACCTGCCGCCCGACCAGTGTCTGATGGTCGCCGCCCATAATGACGATTTGTTCCCGGCGCGCGACGCCGGCCTGCTCTGCGCCTTTGTCCCGCGCCCGACCGAGCACGGGCCCGGCCAGACGAAGGATCTCGAGCCGATCGCCGCCTGGGATTTGGTGGCGACGGATTTCGAAGATCTCGCCGCGCAGCTGGGCGCATGAACGCGCCTGCGACCAGCGCCACGCCGCGGCCCCGACCGCCCTACGCGTATCGCGCCGACCCGGCCGTGCCGCCTTTCCCCGATGAACGGCCCGTGGTGGTTTACGACGGCGTCTGCGCGCTCTGCGCCGGGTGGACGCGGTTCTTGGCGTCGCGGGATCCCGAGATCCGGTTTCTGGCCGCGCAATCCGACGCGGGAGCGGCGCTGCTGGCCCATTTCGGGTATGATCCCGTGGCGTTCGACAGCCTGCTTTGGCTCGAGGACGGCGTCGGACACGGCAAGCTGGCGGCGGCGGCGCGGGCGCTCTTGCGCCTCGGGCCGGGATGGCGGGCGCTTGGGCGGCTGATGCGGGCCCCGCCCCGACCCTTGGCGGACTGGCTTTACGATCGGGTCGCGGCGAACCGCTATCGGCTGTTCGGGCGGGCCGACCGCTGCCTGGCCCCCGATCCGGCGATCCGCGGCCGCTTCATCGCGACAGGGCCGACGCCGCGGCCGCTCGACGCGCCGCCGGACGATCCGGACGCGCCGACCGCGCTTAGCGGCGGAACACGCCGAGCAGCTCGACATGCGGCGACCAGCGGAACTGATCGATCGGCGTGACCTGCTCGAGCCGCCATCCGCCCCCCGCCAGGATCGCCGCGTCGCGGGCGAAACTCTCCGGATCGCAAGACGCGCCGATCACGAGCCGCGCCCGCGAACCAAGGGCGGCCAGCGCGGCGGCCTGAGCTTCGGCGCCGACGCGCGGCGGGTCGAACAGCACGGCGTCGACATCGGCCAGCTCGTCCGGCGCGAGCGGACGGCGGAACAGGTCGCGCGCGACGGCGTCGATCCGACGGAGCGCGCCGCCGGTGCGCCGCCAGGCGGCGTCGAGCGCCCCGAGCATCGCGCGGTCGGCCTCGACGGCGCGCACCTCGGCCCGGGCGGCGAGGCGCAGGGCGAAGGCGCCGCAGCCGGCGAACAGATCCGCGACCCGGCCGGCGTCGGGCGCGATCGCCGCCAGGGCCTCCAGCGCCAATCCGGTCAGCGCGGCCTCGCCCTCGGCGGTCGCCTGCAAGAACGCGCCCGGCGGCGGCGCGACCTGAGCGACGCCCATCCGGTGCGTCGGCGGACGCCGCTCCGCCAGGATCTCGCCGTTCCACGAGAGCCGGGCGATGTCGGCGTCGTCGGCCCAGCGAGCCGCGGCCTCTCGCAACGGCAGATCGAGCGGCTTGGCGCCGCGGGCGGCGACGTCGAGTCCGGCGTCGGACGCGGTGACGTGCAGATCGATCGCGCGTTTCCGCGGGGCCGCAAGCCGGGCCAGCGCGCGCAGAGCCGGGAACGCCGCGACGATCTCGGGTCGCGCGACCGGGCATTCGGCGAGGTCGACGATCGTCGCGCTTTTCGCTTGGTGAAAGCCGAGCCGCACGCCGTTTTTGGTCCTGACAGCGGCCAGCTCGACCCGGCGGCGCGCGCCGGGGGGCGAGGCGCGGGTCTGGCCGACCTCGGCCGTCAGGCCCCTCGCCTTCAGGGCGTCGACGATCCGCGCCCGCTTCCAGTCGGCCAGAAAAGCGTCCGAGGCGTGCTGAAGCGCGCAGCCCCCGCAAAGCGCGGCATGGGCGCAGGGGCGCGCCTGGCGGTGCGGGCTTGGCGCGACCACCGCAGCGGGCGATCCGTCCGGCCCGGGCCGAACGCGTTCCCCGGGCAGCGCGTCGGCAATCACGCGCCGCGTCTGGCCGCGCGAAACGACGCCATGGCCGCGCCGATCGAGGCGCTCGATCGTCACCAAATCGGGCGCGGCCGCCGGTTCGGCAGGCGCTCCGGGGGCCGGCTCCAGCGGCGGTTCGAGGGGCGGTTCGAGGGGCGGTTCGAGGAGCGGCTTGGGGGGCGGTTCGGGCGGCGTCATGAGCGTCGCCCGGCCGCGCGGCCGTCGCGCCGATCGAAAAAGCCCCGCTTCGAGGCTGTCGAAGCGGGGCGCGTTTTCGGGGTGCTCACCTCAGGCGTCGCCGCCCTCTTTGATCGGACGCCAAAGCTTCTTGTTCGAGTACCAAACCAACGCGCCGAACGCCGCCAAGAAGATCAGGTTGCGCACGCCCGCCGACTTTCGCTCGACCATTTTCGGCTCGGCCGCCCAGGTCAAAAAGGCGGTCACGTCGCTGGCCATTTGCTCGACCGTCGCCTCGGGCCCGTCGAACACTTCGCCGTCCTGATAGACCTTGTACTCGACCGACCCCTCATAGAGCGGCTGAGACATCGCGATCTGGTGACCCGGATAATAGCGGTTATACGCCAGAGCCCCTTGCACCTCGAAGCCCTCGGGCGGCTCGTCCTGATAGCCCATCAGCAGGGAATAGACGTATTCCGGTCCGCCCGAGCCGTTGACGATCTGGCCGATGATCCCGGTGTAGCCGATGCGGGCTTTGACGATCACCGACTGGTCGGGCGGCTTGTTGGCCACCGCCCACGCGGCTTCGTCGTAGCTGACGCTCCCGCTCGCCGACACGACCGAATAGGGCCCGACGATGGGGTCGGTCACCTTCGGCGTTTCGAAAGCGAGTTCCCCGTTGGTCACCCGTTGAACCGAGTTCGGCCAGTTCTCGGCGAACTTCTTGACCTCGTCTTCGGGGAAGGCGGGGCCGGACGGATCGGTGAGATCGATGAACGAGAGCTGGTGCATCGCGTGGCACGACGCGCAGACCTGCATGTAGACCTGGAAGCCCCGCTGCAGTTCGGCGCTGTCGAAGGTGCCGAACGGTCCTTCGAACGACCAGTCCTTGTCGATCACGCCCACCGGCGCCCCAGCGGAGAGCGCGGGGCCCCCCGCCGAGATCGCGAGCGCCGCGGCGGCGCTCGTCAGTAGAGTTTTGAGATTGCGCATGGTCGCGCCTTTCCTGTTCACGCTCACTCGGCGGGGGTGGCGATCGGCGTATCGCTGATCCGTCCGCCGGCGGCTTTCTTCTTCTTCGCGACCTTTTCCTGATAGTCGGCGTCGATGCTCTCGGGCGTCGTCTTCGGACGCTCGATCAGGCCGAGCACGGGCAGGATCACCAGGAAGTACGCGAAGTAATAGAGCGTGAGCAGCTGTCCGAGATGGATGTACCGGAACGCGAAGCTCGTCTCCTTCACATCATACTCGACGAAGCCGTTCGGATGCGCGTCGTCATAGATGACGTTTTGCGACATCGAGACCGTCGCGCCCTCGCCGCGCAGCTCGCTCATCCGCGCTTCGGCGGCCTCACGGCTTTCGAAATGCTCGACCGAGGCGAACTCGACGACCGGATCGTCCGGCGATTTCGCGCCGACGAAGCCGAGACCGATGCAGGCCGCGACGAACAGCCAGAAGAACTGCTTGAATTGCGGCCGATACGCGCCCGACCGGGTGCGCGAGGTGTCGAGCCAGGGCAGCAGCGCCAGCACGGCGATCGCCGCGAACATCGCAATGACGCCAAGCAAGGCGTTCGGGATCGAGCGCAGGATCGCGTAGAACGGCAGGAAGTACCATTCGGGCACGATATGCGCCGGGGTCACCAGCGGATTCGCCTCGATATAGTTGTCCGCGTGGCCGAGATAGTTCGGCATGAAGTACACGAACGCCGCGAACACCATCAAGAACACCACGATCGCGAACAGATCTTTGACGGTGTAGAAGGGCGAGAACGGGACCGTGTCCTTTTTCACCAGCGCCGGGTCGCGACGCACTTCAACGCCGGTCGGGTTGGTGTTGCCGACATGGTGCAGCGCCCAGATGTGCAGCACAACGAGGCCCGCAATCGCGAACGGCAGCAGATAGTGCAGCGAGAAAAAGCGGTTCAGCGCGGCGTTGCCGATGGCGAAACCGCCCTGCAGCCACACCAGGATCTCGTCGCCGACCACCGGGATGACCGCGAACAGGTTGGTGATCACCTGCGCGCCCCAGAACGACATCTGACCCCAGGGCAGCACATAGCCCATAAAGGCGGTCGCCATCATCAACAGATAGATGAGCACGCCGATAATCCACAGGATCTCTCGCGGGGCTTTGTACGACCCGTAATAGAGACCCCTGAAGATGTGCAGATACACGGCGATGAAGAACATCGACGCGCCGTTGGCGTGCACGTAGCGCAGCCACCAGCCGTGGTTCACGTCGCGCATGATGTGCTCGACGCTGGCGAATGCATAGTCGATGTGCGGCGTGTAGTGCATCGCCAGCACGATGCCGGTGACGATCTGGATGACCAGGCACAACGCCAGGATGCCGCCGAAGACGTACATCCAGTTCAGGTTCTTCGGCGTCGGGAAGGTGTTCAGGTGGTGGAGCAGGCTTCCAACCGGCAAGCGAGAGTGGATCCACTTCTCGGTGTCCGACTTCGGCTCGTAATGCTCCTGGGGGATCGTACCCATTGCGTACTTTCCTTCGGGGCTTGCGTTTCAGGTCTCGGCGCGCGGCAGCGGGTCAGCCGAGTTGGATGGTCGTGTCGTCGAGATATTGCGCTGGCGGCACAGGCAAGTTCCGAGGGGCCGGACCGCGGCGAATTCTCCCAGCGCTGTCATAGTGCGACCCGTGGCACGGGCAGTACCAGCCGTTGAAGTCGCCGGCCCCGTCGCCGATCGGCACGCACCCCAGATGGGTGCAGACGCCCATCTGCACGAGGAACTGCTGCCGCCCGCCCAGCGAGCGGTTTTCGTCGGTGGCCGGGGCCGCGCCGATATTGGGGTTGTTCGCGTCGGCGTCGGGCAAGGACGCCACGTCGACGGCGTTGGCCTCGTCGATCTCCGCCTGGGTGCGGTGCCGGATGATCACCGGCTTGCCGCGCCACTTGACGATCATCTCCGAGCCTTCCTCCAGATCGGCCACGGACACGTCGATCGACGCCAGCGCGCGAACCGAGGCGTCCGGGTTCATCTGATCGATCAGCGGCCAGATGGTCGCGCCCAGCCCCACCACGCCGGTCGCCGCGGTGGCGACGAACAGAAAGTCGCGGCGGCCCGGCTCATGGTCCGCTTGGGTTTCGGCCATCTTGCTCTCCTCGGCGTTGGGTCATGTGCGGCGGGCGACGCGCCCACGGCTGGATTGGACTAGGGGAATAGTATTGCGCGCGGCTGAGGGTCGAGGGACAGGACGACGCAATCGAGGTGCGACAGTTTGTCCTTTCGTTGCGGCGCCGCCGCAGTCTCCGCGGCCGCGCGGCCAACTGAAAGACCAGGGGAAACAAAAAAATGCGACTGATCGCGGTCGAACCGGACATGGCGGCCAATGTCGGCGCAATGCTGAGAGTGTGCGCGTGCTTCGCCGCGAGCTTCGAAGCGATCGAGCCTTGCGGGTTTCCGTTTTCCGCCCGCGCGGTGCGTCGGGTGGGCCTGGACTACGCCGCCGGCGTGCCGATTCGCCGCCATGACAGCTGGGCGGCCTTTCTGGCCGCCGAGCGCGCGGCGACGCCGCCCGCGCGCCTGGCGCTGCTGACCACCCGCGGCGAGACGCCGCTATGGGACTGGCGCTTCCAGCCGGGCGACGCGGTGCTGGTCGGCCGCGAAAGCGCCGGCGTCTCGGATGTCGTGCGCGACGCCGTCGACGCCCGACTGCGCATTCCGTTGGCCGACGGCGCGCGATCCTTGAACGTCGCCGTCGCCGCCGCGATCGCCTTGGCCGAGGCGCGCCGCCAGCTCGGCTGGGATCCGCGCGGCGGCGGCGCTTCGGCGGACGTGTAAACTTTTTACGAAAACGGTCCGACAATCATTCGGCGCCAATGTTGCTGGGGACAGGGCGATGGAGCGCGCCGGCGGGCGGCGCGCCGCGCGCGCAGGAGCGAAGGTCGATGTCCCTCGGGGGCGGTCGCAACGGGTCTGGTTCGCAGGACGACGGTTGGGGGACGCTGCCGCTGCTCCTGGCCGTCCTGAGCTTCGGCGCGCTGCTGCTCTGGAGCGAAGTCGGCCAGCGGGTCTGGCCCGGCGGCCACTTGTTCATGCGCAGCCTGGTCGCCGTGGTCCTCGACGGCGCCGGAGCCCCGCGCGTCGCGCCGGACTTCGAGCCCATCGTGGGCGCGGGCCGCCCCGAGCCGACCGCGGTCGAACGCGCCTCTGAGCCGCCCGCCGCGGTCTCGGGCGGGTGGGCCAAGGCAGCGCCAGTGGGCGCTGAGGTGTGCGTCTACCGCTGGCCGCCGGTCGAGCCCGGCCCAAGCGCCGGCTACTGCGCCGAAGTGCTGAGCCGCCACGCGCCGAGCGAGCGCCTGATGGTCGAGGTCACCCGCTTGGTGCGCGCCGACCCGGGGTCGTTGAGCGGCGATTGCGGCGTCGCCGACGGCGTGTCGATCGGCGCGCGCATCTGGATCGGCCTCGGCTGTCTTGACTGACGACGCGCCGCTTATTCGGCGGCGTGACGGATGAACCCGCCCGACTGGCGCGCCCACAGCCGCGCGTAGAGCCCGTTTCGAGCCAACAGCGCCGCGTGCGAGCCGGTCTCGACGATCCGGCCGTCGTCCATCACGGCGATCCGATCCATCTGCGCGATGGTCGACAAGCGGTGCGCGATCGCGATCACCGTCCGGCCCGCCATCAGCCGATACAGCGCGTCGAGAATCGCGGCTTCGACCTCGGAATCGAGCGCCGACGTCGCCTCGTCGAGCACGAGCACCGGCGCGTCTTTCAGGATGGCGCGGGCCAGCGCGATCCGCTGGCGCTGACCGCCCGACAGTTTGACGCCCCGCTCGCCGAGCCGCGCCGCATAGCCTTCGCGGCCGCGCCCGTCGCGCAGCCCCAGCACGAACTCGTGCGCCTGCGCCTGCTTGGCCGCCGCGATCGCCTCGGCCTCGTCGGCCCCCGCCCGGCCGTAGCGAATGTTCTCGAGGGCCGAGCGGTTGAACATCGCGGTCTCTTGGGTGATCACCGCGATCCGGGCGCGCAGGCCGTCTTGGCGCAGATCGCGGACGTCCTGGCCGTCGAGGGTCACCCGGCCGCTCTCGACGTCGTGCAGCCGCAACAGCAGTCGGATCAGCGTGGACTTGCCCGC
The DNA here is from genome assembly GCA_964491865.1 of uncultured Neomegalonema sp. Lineage (GTDB taxonomy): Bacteria > Pseudomonadota > Alphaproteobacteria > Rhodobacterales > Rhodobacteraceae > JBCBRF01. Next base: position 12,419 of record CAZBIG010000031.1, read on the forward strand.
GCCCGAGGGGCCGACCAGGCCGACTTTCTCGCCCGGCGCGATTTCGAGCGACAGCCCGCGCACGCCCCCGGTTTCGCGGCCGTAGCGGAACGAGACCGCCTCGAAAGCGACGCGCCCGATGGCGCCGTCCGGCCCCGGCGCCGGGTCGCGCGCGCCCGGCCGGTCGATCACGTCGTGCGGGGGCGTCAGCGTGTCGATCGCGTCCTCGAGCGTGCCGAGTTCGGTGAAGACGCCGAGCGCCGTGAAGGCGATCCAGTTCGACATCGCGGTCAGCCGCAGCGTCAACATGCCGGCCGCCGCCACCAGCCCCGGCGTCGCCGCCCCCGCGCTCCACAGCTGGAAGGCGGCCCCGATCATGACCAGCAGGCCGCCCGCGCCGAGCGCGGCGAGCGCCAGCCGCAGGCGCATCGCCGCCCGGCCGAACCCGAAGGCCGAAGCGCGATAGGCCTCGACGGCCTCGCGCGCCGCCTTCTCCTCGCGACTGTCGCCGCCCTCGACATGGGGGAACAGCTTGACGGCCTGGATGTTGGTGAAGCTGTCGACCATCTGGCCCGACACCGCGGCGCGGCGCTCGGCCCGCAGCTTCGAGCGCGCGCGGATCGGCGGCAGCAGCCGATGCAGCGCGACCAGATAGAGCGCGGCCCACAGGAGGGTGAGCGCCGCCAGCCGCCAGTCCGCGACGCCGAGCGCGGCCGCCATGCCGACGAGAAAGGCGGCGAGCATGCCGAAGGCGGTGATCACGTCCACGGCCAGGCTGGCGGTCGCGGCCCCCGCCTGCATCTGCTTCTGAGCCAGACGTCCGGCGAAATCCTCTTCGAAAAAACCGAGCGACTGGCCGAGCGTATGCCGGTGCAGCCGCCAATAGGTCGCGGGAGTGACGCCGGGCCAGATCACCAAGCTGTTGAGCGCGCCCTGACCCAGCACGGCGGCCGGCCGCAGCGCCACGATGGTCGCGACCAGCCCCGCGACGAACCAGGCGTTGTCCTCGAAGAACCGCTCGGGTCCGCTCTCGACCGCGCGGTCGACCAACGCGCCGACGCCGGCGATCAGCGCCGCCTCGAGCAGCCCGACCGCGAGCGAACAGGCGAGCGCCGCCGCGAGCGGGCCGCGCGCGTCGCGATAGATCCAGGCCAGAAACGGCGCGAGCGCGCGCGGCGGCGGCGCCTCGGCGGTCGGCGACGGGGCCAGCGGATCGTACAAGCCCTCGAACCAGCGGGCGATCCGGTCGGCGAAGCGAGAGACCATGGCGGACCTTTCTCATGCTGCGGGCCGCGCCCGGCGGCGTCTTCCCGCCCCCCGATCCGCCGCGCCCGGCCGCGCCGCCGGTCTGCGCCCACCCGACGCCGCC
>CAZBIG010000032.1:0-13467 GCA_964491865.1 uncultured Neomegalonema sp.
TCGAACTCCCGCGCCAGATCCTCGACGCGACGTCTCGAACGGGCGAGCGCGAGGATCTGTTCGCGGAACTCTGGCGGGTAAGCGGGTCTCGTTCTCGGCATGCCGACACTCTCCTTCCAACTTCAGAAAGTGTCCACGAAACCGGGGGAACTCCAACTCCAGCCCACCGCATCAGTTCAGAAGCCTCCTGCAAGCCTTAACGCCGCAGAGCCGGCGATTCCGAGCGAGGTGGCGACCAGGCGTCTTTCGGGCAAATTCTTCGTACGTTAGAGGTAAACGAGTCGTCGTCTGGCTACTCGTCGTCGGCGCATGCGATCATTGGGATGGGGTGGGCTGTGACGAGCGATGACGCGTCGACACCGAGCGAAGGGCTGGCCGGCGACGCCTCAGGGCGGGGAGGCTCCTCCGACCATCCGTCGATCGGCCAAGGCGTCGGCCCAAGAACGGACGAGGACCGCGGAAAGCGGCACGGTCGCGAACTCATCCAGGAACTTGACCAAATCGCAGAGATTTCGCGCAGCTCCGGCGGCACCCTGGGTGAGCCTTCTCATTGTTATGCTGTTTTGCGTCGTCACGCTTATGGGCCACCGCGACGCCGATTTCTTCGAGGCGGGCGCCGGCACCGAACTTCCCTTTTTCGGCACGACCGTGCCGGCGCAGAGCTTCTTTCTGGGCGCGCCGCTGTTGGTGCTCGGCGTGTTCATCTACCTCCATATCTATCTCGCCAAGCTTTGGCGGGCCTTGTCTGTTCCGCCCATGCTGCTCGATACCGCGGGCGGGCGCCCGCGCCGGCTCGATGAGGCGGTGTTTCCGTGGCTGCTCAACGATGCGGCGTTGCGCTGGCGGCCGAACGGGCCGTCGCGCCCTTTTGGCTGGCTGACCGGTTTCGGCACATGGCTGCTTTGCTGGGCGCTGACGCCGGCGCTTCTCGCGGCTTTCTGGATCCGTTCGATGCCGCTTCACGACGAGTTCCTGACGCTGTTCCTCGGCGCGCTGCTTTGCACCGCGCTGAGCGTCGCTTGGACCAGTCGGCGCCTCGCGCGGCGGATCTTGGCGGGACGCGACCCAGGATCGACAGGCGTCTTGGGCTGGTTTTTCGGCGTCGCGCTGTTCGCAGTCGTCTCGCTCGTGAGTTGGACGACGACAGAGGGCGGCCTCGTCGGGCCGACGGCGGAGGAGCGCGACAAAAACGCGACTGCGATCGCCAATCACCGCGTCGTTTGCGACTTCACGACCTTTTACGATGGATGGAGCTGCTTTCTGGCCGACTTCGCCCTTCACGGCGACGGCGCCTTACTTGTGCCGGCGAGTTTGGAGGGCGCTCAGCTTGCGAAGCCGCCCGCCGACTATGCGCCCCATCTTTTAGCGTTCACCGATTTCTTCGATGCGTATGTCGAGCGGCGACGCGACGAGTACGGCGCCGATTGGCGGGATGCGCTTTTCGCCGCGTCAGGATCGGCGGGCGCCTCGTGGGAGGCGACGATGCTGCGTGAGTTCGCCGCCCGCCGCGCCGCCGACCGAACCCTGATCCAAAAGCGGTCTCTTCAAAACGCGGATCTTCGTCGCGCCAATCTCGATGGCGCGTTTCTGGACGGCGTCGACTTGCGCGGAGCCGATCTCCGGCTCGCCTCATTACAGAATGTCCAGATGGAAGGCGCGCGTTTGAACCGCGCCACTCTGGCCGACGCCAGTCTGTTCCGGGCGCAGCTGCAGCACGCGTCGATGTTCTTTGCGGATCTGTCGCGCGCGAATTTTCTGGGCGCGCAACTCGACGGAGCGCAGATGCCGAGAACTCGGCTCCGCAAGGCTCGGCTGAACAGCATATCCGCCCGAGGCGCCGATTTCGACGAAGCGGATTTCTCCGAAGCGACGATGACGAACGCCAATTTCGAGGACGCCACGCTTCGCCGCGCGCAGTTTGACAAGACGATGATGACGACGTCGACCTTCGATCGCGCGATCTTAACGCGGGCGTCGTTCGCGGGAGCGAATTTGAGCGCATCGACATTTCGTGGGGCGACCATCGCCAGCGCGAAGTCGGACGGCGCGCTCTTCGTCGGGGCGGACCTGACGAACGCCGATCTCAGCTGGGCTGACTTAGCGGGGGCCAACCTAAACGAAGCCGTGCTCAGAGGCGCCAAGCTCACCAATGCGAAGCTTTCCGAGGCGAATCTCGATGAAGCCGATCTTGCGGGCGCGACGCTCGTCGGCGCAGATCTGACGGCGGCGCTCTTTGCGCCGTCGGCGATCGCGCAGACCTTCGGCGATGCGGCGACGCAGATCGGCGATGATCTAAAGCGCCCCGAACACTGGGATACGCAAGAAATCAGTTCCCGCGATCACGATGCGCGTTGGGATGCTTGGCGGCGCTCTGATGGCGATCCGCAATAAAGACAGAATTACTGTCGAGCATGAAAAAGAGAAATGCGTCCGGTGAGCATCGCCTGGCTGGGTCTGCGTTAAGCCGATAAGCTCACGGAGCGTATCGACAGGGAGCCAACCCGGCGAGGCGAGTGATCTTGTGATCCGAGATGCGTGCCAGCACGTCGGTGAGCCAGGCCTTCGGATCGACGCGGTTCTTCGGGCGCGACCGGGCGCGTGAGGCGGTCGCCCGATGGGTCGTGGATTACAACCACAGTCGCCCGCATTCGGCGCTCGGCTACCGGACGCCGGCGGCCTACGCCGCCCAACTCACCGCAACGGGCGGTCGGCTCGACAACCCCGACCAGCTCCGCCGACCGCCCGTTGCTACCGTCGCGCCAGTGGCGCAGATCGACCGCCGGGATCCAGGTTCCGCTGGAAGAAAGTCGGGGGTCACAGCACAATCGATCGCGATACGGCCTGAGACGACCGAACGGCCGGGCCATCGATGTCTCACGAGAGGAAGTCATGCGCGCTGTCGCCGCCATTGTCGCTTTCGCCGGAAGTCTTGCTGTCGCACAGAGCGGCAGCGCGCAATGTCAGGCGTCGGCGACCCCGCAGGATAGGCAGGTCCTGGTTCAAGCCGGTCCCGGCGTCCAAGGGGTGACGGTTCAGTTCGGCTACAAGTTGCGGAGCTTCTGCAGCCATTGCGGCCCCGGCCGGACGCCCCAGGCTTGGGAGCATGACGAAACCTATTATCGAACCGACTCGATCATCTTTGGAAATCGCGACGGGGGGTACCGGACGTATAAGTCGCTCCCGGTCGGCGGCACGCGCTTTGTCGACGCGATCGTCGTCGATATCTGGGGGCCCGGCTGCGCGAACTGATCGGCTCCGCCCGGAGAAGGCCGCCCCCGGCCGTCACTTCCGTCTGACGGCGGTCAGCGTTCTGCCGAGCGCGGCGCGGCGGATCGCGGGCGGCCGCCTCGGCCGCGACAGGGGTGAAGACTGCGGGGCCGCGCCTAAGAAACATCGACGCCCAAAAAGCGAAGCGCCGCGCCGAGCGGCGCCGTCGCACCGCCGAGCAGACCGGCGGGAGGGCGGAACGCGCTTAACGGCGCGCTCCTTCTCGATTAAAGCGCCAGGCGCGTCGCGTGCGATCTTGAGCGGCGCGTTGGGGGGGACGCCATGGTCGACTTTTTCAAGCGGATCCGCCGGAGCGGCGGCGCCGGCGCGGCCGAGCCCGCCGCGCTCGAGGGTTCGGCGCGCGAGGAGCCGGAGGTCGCTCTGGAGGCGGCCGCCGACCCGGCCGACCTCGATCTCGCCGCTGAGGACGCGGCCCCGCCTACGGGCGGCGCGGCGCGCGATCCGCAGCGATCGGGCAAGGGACATTTTTTCATCGCGCCGCGTCCGCTCAGCGCTGCGGAGCACGGGTCTCTCAGGGTTGACCGGGCCCGGGGCGGGTTCGGCTTTGCGCGCGCGCATCGGCTTATTCCGCTCACCCTGACCGAGTTTCCCCAGGCCGCGATCGCCTATCCGATCGTCTTCGCCGGGGCGCAGCGCACGCCCTGCGCCGTCATGGGGCTCGGCGACGGCGAGAATCTGTTCATCGACGCCGACGGCGCCTTCGCGCCCGGATGCTACGCGCCCGCGTATCTGCGGCAGCACCCCTTCGCGCTGATGCGCGACGCCGCGGCCGACCGCGCCGTGCTGCTGATCGACGCGGAAGCGGCCTGCGTCTCGACCGATCACGGCGAGCCTCTGTTCGAGAACGGCGCGCCGGCCCCGCTGACCCAGGCCGCAATGGCGTTTCTGAACGGGCTCGAAGCGCAGTGGCGCGCGACCGAGGCGCTGACCGCGCGGCTGGCGGCGCTCGACTTGTTCGAGACTAAGCAGGTGAAACTGGTCGCGCGCGAGGCGGAGGGCGACGCGCCGGCGAAAGCCCTCGCCTCTTATGTCTCGATCGCCGCCGAGCGGATCGCCGAGCTCTCCTCCGAAGATCTCAAGGACCTGGCGCAAAAGGGTTTTTTAGCGCCCATTTATGCGCAGCAGACCTCTCTGTTCACATGGGGCCGGCTGATCGAGCGACTGTTGCGCGCCCGGGCCGCCGCCTGAGAGGGCGGCGAAAGCGCCCGAAACGACGTTCCCGGACGTCATCGCTCCGTTGCAAAAATTTAAAAAAAATAGGCGCGCGGCGACTCGAAAAAGCTGGTTAAGACCGCTTCAGGGGAGCCGCGCAACTCCGCGAGGGGGGAGGCGGACTTGATGTTTCTTGTAAGCCTCCAAAGGTGGGCGGTCGCTTTCTTTGCGGTTGCTCGCTCAGGGTAGAATTCGGCGTCCCCAAACTCTTGAAACCGCGCGCGAGATCCGAGCGCGGTCGGAGACGGATCGAGCTTTGGGGGAGCGCCTGATGGCCCTGTTCATCAACGAATTTCATTATGACAACCTGTCGACCGACACGGGCGAATTCATCGAAGTCGCGGGGCCGGCGGGGACCGACCTTACCGGCTGGCGCGTCGTGCTTTACAACGGCTCGAACGGAAACTCTTACAACACGATCCCGCTAAGCGGCATGCTCGCCGACCAGCAGGACGGCTTCGGCTTCACCGTGATCGATTTTGGCGTGAACGGCATCCAGAACGGGCCGGACGGGATCGCGCTGGTTGATCCCGCGAACGCCGTCGTCGAATTTCTCAGCTATGAGGGGTCCTTCACGGCGAACGACGGCCCCGCCGCCGGCATGACCTCGACTGATATCCGCGTCTTTGAGTCGTTCGATACGCCAACGGGCCAGTCGCTCCAGCGCGTCGGGTTCGGCGACGAGGCCGCCGACTTCGCCTTCGCCGCGCCGCAAGCCGAAACCCCGGGGGCCGTCAACGCCATGCAAAGCTTCGGCGACGGCCTGCCGCCGGTCGACCCGACGCCGCGCGCCACCGGCGACATCCTGTTCCGCGTCGCGGCCGAGTTCCAGGGCGCTTCGGATCCCGAAGACGACGACAGCCCCGAGGGCGCCTCGGAGGTCGTCGCGCACGAGAACGGCCGGCTGTACGTCACCAACGGCAATCTCGACCGGATCGACGTTTTCGACATCGCGACCGAGACGCAGGTCGGCTTCATCCCGCTCGACGGCCTGCCGGGCTATGACGGGGTGCAGTCGGTCGACGTGAAAAACGGCGTGGTCGCCGTCGCCGTGGCGCGCGCGCCGGTCGAGAACGCCATCCTCGGCCAGCCGGTTTCGCAGCCGGGCTTCGTCGCGCTGTTCAACGCGGCCGACTTCGCGCTGCTGTCGACGGTGGATGTCGGCAACCTGCCCGACCAGCTGACCTTCTCGGTCGACGGCGCGACGCTTTTGGTGGCGGGCGAAGGCGAGCGCAACGCCGACAGCGCCGAAGACTTCGTCGACAACCCGCTCGGCACGGTGGCGGCGATCGACGTGACCGACCCGACCGCGCCGGCGGCGCAACTCCTCGACTTCTCGCAGCTGAGCGGCGGCGACGCCGACCAAATTCTGCGCGACCTCGGCGTTCGGATCCAGGCGGGCGTCAGCTTCGCGCAAGACGCCGAGCCCGAATACATCGCGGTCAGCCCGGACGGCCAATTCGCCTTCGTCTCGCTGCAAGAGAACAACGCGATCGCCAAGATCGAAATCGCGAAGATCGGCGGCGCGGAGGACCCGATCGTCGACATCTTTTCGCTCGGCGTCGCCGATTTCAGCGAAGGCAACGCCACCGGCTCGGCGCTTGATCCGCTCGACGACGGCGAAATCGAGATCCGCAACTTCGACAATCTGGTCGGCTTCCGCATGGCCGACGCGATCGCCAGCTTCGAGATCGACGGCGTGACCTATGTCGCGACCGCCAACGAAGGCGACAGCCGCGACTTCGACGAGGCGCGCGTCTCGGATTTGGTCGAGGACGGCCGGCTCGATCCCGCGCTGGTGCAAGATCTGACCGATCAGGGCCTGATCGACGCCGATGACGACACGGACATCGGGCTCGAGCGCCTCGAGGTTTCGAGCGTCGACGGCGACACGGACGGCGACGGCGACATCGACGTTCTGCACACCTTTTCCTCGCGCTCCTTCTCGATCTTCGACGGCGAGGGGAACCTCGTCTTCGACTCGGGCGACGATTTCGAGCGGATCCTCGCCGACATCGCGCCCGAGCGGTTCAACGACGACGACGGCGAAGACGGCGAAAACCGCTCCGACGCGAAAGGCCCCGAGCCCGAGGCGATCACGATCGGCGAGATCGACGGCGACCTTTACGCCTTTATCGGGCTCGAGCGCGACAGCGGCGTGGTGCTCTACAACATCAGCGACCCGGCCAACGCCTTCTTCGTGAACTACCTGCCCCCGGTCTTCAGCGGCGACGATCCGCTCGCGCGCCAAGGGCCTGAAGTGATCACCTTCATCGCGGCTGAGGACAGCGTGTCGGAAAACGCGCAGATCGCCGTGTCCTACGAGATCTCCGGCTCGACCATCGTCTACGACCTGGCGCCCGCCGACGCCGGCTTCGTCCCGACCTTGATCAGCGCGATCCAGGGCTCGAGCGACTTCTCGGCGCTCGCCGGCGCGCCGGTGGTCGGGCAAGACGACCGCAGCCCGCTCGAGGGCGAATTGGTCACCATCAGCGCCATCGTCACGGGCGACTTCCAAGACGGCGCCAATGGCCCGATCGGCAGCGATCTCAACGGCTTTTTCGTACAGGAAGAAGACGTCGACGCGGATGGCGATCCGTTCACCTCGGAAGGTCTGTTCGTCTTTGACGGATCGGACGCTTTGGTCGACGTCGCGGTCGGGGATCTGGTGACGGTGACCGGCACGGTCAGCGAATTCTTCGGCATGACCCAGCTCCGGGCCGACACCGTGACCGTCGTCTCCTCGGGCGTCGCGCTGCCGAGCCCGACCGAGGTCGACTTCCCGGCCCAGGGCTTCATGGTCGACGACGACGGAGACTTTGTCGTCGACCTCGAAGCGGTCGAGGGCATGCTGATCAACATCCCCACGGCGATGACCATCACCGAGATGTTCAATCTCGATCGGTTCGGCGAATACCGGGTGGCTTCGGGCGACCGGCCGCAACAGTTCACGCAGACCAACGCGCCGGACGTGGCGGGCTTCGAGGCGCACCAGCAAGATCTCGCCGCGCGCGAACTGGTGCTCGACGACGGCCGCAGCGATCAAAACCCCGAGACGATCGAGATCATCGACGGCAATGACGGCGTGTTGACCGCCGAGGACAGCTTCCGGATGGGCGATCAGCTCACCAACCTGACCGGCGTCGTGAACTACGCGTTCGACGAGTTCCGCTTGCAGGACGCGACCGGCGACTATGCGCCGACGAACCCGCGTCCGGCCGAACCGGACCCGGTCGCGGGCGGTCTGAAAGTGGCGAGCTTCAACGTCCTCAACTTCTTTGCGACGATCGACGACGGCGCGACCAGCACGGCGATCGGCCTTGATCCGCGCGGCGCCGACGACTTGACCCGCTTCGGCGGCGAGGGTCCGGCGGGCGAAGATCCGTCAGCCGAATTCAACCGCCAGCTGGAAAAGCTGCTCGAGGCCATCGTGACGATCGACGCCGACATTTTGGGCCTGGTCGAGCTCGAGAACGACTTCGAGCCGGGCGCGCCGGGCAACGCCGTCGAGCGTCTGGTCAGCGAACTCAACTTCCGCTTGGGCGACGAGGTCTATGACTATGTGGACCCCGGTTTGAAGTTCGTCGGGAGCGACGCGATCTCGACCGGGCTGATCTTCAAGCCGGCCGAGGTGTCGCAAGTGGGCGACGCCGCCGTCCTGCTGTTCAAGGAGGCGTCGGCCGTCGACACCTTAGAAAAGGCCAGCGCGCTCAACGGCTTCGTCAGCGAAGATGATCGCGTTGAGGAATTGCAGCGCAATCGCCCGGCGGTCGCCGCGACCTTCGAAGACGAAAACGGCGAGCGCCTGACGATCGCGGTCAACCACTTCAAGTCCAAAGGCGACAGCAATCTCGAGGACACGATCCTCGACGCCCAACACTTCGGCGCGCCGGAGGATCTGATCAACGCGCTGCTCGCGGATCCGAACTACGACCAGGGCGACGGCCAGGGCTTCTGGAACCAGGTGCGCGCCGACGCCGCCGCCGAATTGGCGGCCTGGCTTGCGACCGACCCGACAGGCTCGGGCGATCCGGACGCGCTGATCATCGGCGACCTCAACGCCTACGCGCAGGAAGATCCGATCAAAGTGCTGGCCGCGGCGGGCTACACAGACCTGGTCGGCGACGCCTTCGGGGCCGAGGCGAGCTCCTTCGTGTTCGACGGCCAAACCGGCACGCTCGACTACGCGCTGGCCAACGCGAGCTTGCTCGATCAGGTCGCCGGCGTCACCGAGTGGGCGATCAACGCCGACGAGGCCGACGCGATCGACTACAATCTCGACTTCCGGCGCGACCCGACCCTGTTCAACGGCGAGACGCCGGCCCGGAACTCCGACCATGACCCGGTGATCGTCGGCCTCGACCTCGAGGGCGATCGCAAGCCGTCGATCGTGGGCGACGCCGACGCGAACCGGCTCGAGGGCTCGAGGGAGGCCGAGAACCTGTTCGGCGAAGGCGCGGACGACACGCTGATCGGGCGGGCGGGCGACGACTGTCTGTTCGGCGGCGACGGCGACGACCGGCTGAACGGCAATCGCGGCGACGACACGCTGGTGGGCGGCGCGGGCGACGACCGGTTGAAGGGCGCCAAGGGCGACGACGTGCTGACCGGCGGCGTGGAGGGCTCGAGCAACTCGAACCCGGGCAACACGCAGGACCGCAACGCTTTCGTGGTCGGCTGGGGCAACGACACCATCACCGACTTCGACCTGAACGCCGGCCGCGAAAACTCGTTCGACAAGCTCATCATCCGCGGCCAAGACGATCTGAACGCCCGGATCCGCGATAAGGGCGACCTGATCGACTATGTCGTGCGGATCGAAAGCGACGGCGACGTCGCTACCGATGCGGCGCAGGACGGCGACGATCTGGTCCTTGTGTTCGACCGGGCGGGCCCGGGCACCCGCGACACGGTCACGGACTCGGTGCGCCTCGTGGATCTGTTCGCGACCGACGACCTGAGCGTCGCCGAACTCGAAGTCGCCATCGGGCGCCCGCTCGACACGCTCGACGAGGACGAGCTGGTCGGCTGATCAGCCCCGCCTAGGCCGCGCCCGACAGCCGCATATCGGCGCGGTCTGACCGGCTAGATCGACCAAGGCGGGCCCTGACCAGAAGGGCCCGCCTCACGACCGTCACGGGATGCTCAAGTCATGACGCGCATGTCGTCGCGCGCGGGACGGATCCGGACCAAAATCTGAGAGGCGCCGCAGGTCGACGGGTCGACCCCGTCGCCGCCCGCCACCGAAGCCGCTCGCCCACGGGCTCCAGAGCGCAGCGGCGCGGCCCGCGTCGCCGAGAGACCGCGCCGCATGCGCGCCGACCGCCCGGGCGCGGATCAGCGCCATCGCCCCGCCGCGGCGGCGCCGCGAGCGCTGCGGGCCCGATCAGCCTGAGGTCAGTTCGGACTGAGACTTCAGCACCTCGGCGCCGTCATCTTGCTCGATCAGATACGCCGGATTGGCGTCGTCGGCGTCGCGGACGACCGTCGCGCCCTTGAGGGTCCGCTCGACCCGTTCCGTGAACACGTCGCGGACGACGCCCGCGCCGGTCCCGCCGCCCCAGTTCCATTCGACGGTCTCGCCGATCTTGAACGCTGTCGCCATGCGCCTGCTCCCCTGCACCTGCTTCATCGAGCGCCAACGCCCGGCGCGGACGATGGTTTCGCCAGCGCCGACCGGTCTCCCCGGGGGGGCGACCTCCTCACAGGCGTCGGCGGCTCAGCGGCGCGCCGCGCCCGCCGCCGGTGAAGACGCGCGGGTCGAACGGAGCGCGCATTTCGCCGACGCTCTGTGCGCCGTCGCCGTTTTCGGCGGCGTCTCGCCGGCGCCCGAGCCTCGCCTCGAGATCCTGTGGCGCGCAGCGCGTCAGGGCGCGCCCTTCGCGACGGCGGGCCGCGCGCGCCTTCAAACCGCGGGGCCCGCCGACTGAATGGCCGCCGCCGCCAGATAAATCGCCAGCAGCAGCGCGCTCTCGGTCCCGATGCCGGCCAGGCCGCGCTTCTCTCGCAAGACAAGGCCGAGCAGCAGAACCGCCGTCATACAGAGCCCGGTCGCAACCCAGACCATCTCCTCCAACCCGACCGCATGGTAGAGAGAGCCGTCTCGATAGGCGATGTCGGCGGCGCAGAGGAACAACACGTCGAAGCTGTTGCCGCCGATGATCCCGCCGACCGCCAGCTGCACCGCGCCGCGGCGGACCGCGGCGATGGTCGTGACCAGCTCGGGCAGGGAGGTCGCGACGGCGGTCATCAGCGCCCCGACCGCCGTCTCGGAGATCTGCGCCCGGTCGGCGATTGCGCCGCCGGTCTTCGAGATCAGCCAGCCGGCGACGCCGAGAACGAGCGCCGACATCGCGAAACGCGCGGCGAGCATCGGCACGTCGCGGGTCTCGGGGCGCGTTTCCGCCGCATCCGTCCGCGTCTCGGCGGTGGTCACCGGACGCCACATCGGCTGCGCGCGGACCACAGCCGTGACCCGCACCGACGCCAGGTAGAGGATCGGCAGCGCGATCGAGACGGGGTGCACCCCCCAGAATGTCGCGTCGGGGCCCGAGACGGCGAGCAGGACGAGGCTGAGCATCAGCACGAGCACGCCCGCCTGGAAGACGTTGGCGAGTTCGGCGGCGGCGTGCTCGAGATTGGCGCGGCGATAGATCAAATCCGCGATCGCAAGAAACGCCGTTTGCGCGGCGATGCCGCCGACGCTGTTGGCGAACGCGAGTTCGGGGCGGGCGTCGAGGGCCGCGGTCACGGAGACGACCGTGCCGGACAGCGAGGTGGCGGCGCCGAGCAGGACGGCGCCGACCAGCGCTTCGCCGAAGCCCGTCGCGTCGGCGAGGCGGTCGGCGTCGCGCGTCATGCGAACGCCCACCACCACGATGACGAGCGTCGCGGCGGCGAAGGCCAGCAGCAGGACGCCGAGAGATGCCGTTTCGAAAGCGATCGCCGTTTTCCCTGCGCTCCGAGGTGAGCGCCGTTGAGGTGAGAGCCGTCGAGGTGAGAGCGCCCGTCTTCGGTCGGCGCGTTCGCCTCGCCGCGGTGCGGCGCGTCCGGGCGCAACACGCCCCGCCGCAAGGGGAACATGACGCCCGCTCCGGCGTTTCCAAGCTTCTCTAAGCGCCGTTTTTGATCGCGGCGCCGGGTCGCCCCCGCGTCGATCAGCGCGACGGGGCGCTGAACGCGGGGATCGCCATCGCTCATCTGACCGCCGCCGCCGGCGTCGCCCCTATCGTCGCCGGCGCCGTCGAGACGATCGCCTGCGGCCGGATCAATCGCGACCCGGGCGCGCCAGCGCGCGCCCCGCTCCGCTCAAACGCCCTGCTTGAAAGGACGCCCATGACGTCGATGCTCACCGCCGCCCGCAAACGTCTGTTCGACGCCGCCAAATCCGCCGATATCGCTGGCGAATTTCTTGAAGCGCTCAAATATCCGCAAGAGACCGTGGCCGTGTCGATCCCCCTGCGGCGGGACGACGGCCGCCTCGAGCTGGTGAAGGGCTGGCGCTGCCGCTACAGCGATCTGCTCGGCCCGACCAAGGGCGGGCTCCGCTTTCATCCGTCCGTCAACGCCGAGGAGGTCCAGACGCTCGCCTTCTGGATGATGGTGAAATGCGCGCTGATGGACCTGCCCTTCGGCGGCGGCAAGGGCGGGGCGCAGATCGACTATCGGGCGCTGTCGGCCCACGAGCGCGAGCGGTTCACGCGACGCTTCGCGGTCGCGTTCCGGCACGTGTTCGGGCCCGCGCGCGACATTCCCGCGCCCGACGTCGGGACCGGCGCGGCCGAGATGGCCTGGATCGCCGACGAATACGGACACCTGAACGGCGGTCAGGCCCGTCACGTCGTGACCGGCAAGCCCGAGGTGATCGGCGGCCTCGAGGGGCGGCCGGCCGCCACCGGCGACGGCGCGTTCCATGCGCTCAAAAATCTCGCCGAAGCGCTCGGCGTCAGCGGCTCAGAGAAGCGCATCGCGATCCAGGGCTTCGGCTCGGGCGGCCGGCGCTTCGCCCAGACCGCGGCGCAAGAAGGCTGGCGCGTCGTCGCGATCGCCGACAGCCGCGGCGCGATCTTCAACGGCGACGGCCTCGACATCGACGCGGTTGGACGGGCCAAGTCCGAAGCGGGCTCGGTGGCCGAGGCGGAGGGCGGCGAGGCGCTCGACGCCGACGCCGTGTTGACCGCCGAGTGCGACGTGCTCGTCCCCGCCGCGCTCGGCGGTCAGATCACCGCCGAGAACGCCGACGATCTCCGCTGCCGCGCGCTGGTGGAGATCGCCAACGGCCCGGTCGAGCCGGAGGCGGACGACATCCTGCGCCGCCGCGGGATCGCGGTCGCCCCCGACATCTTCGCCAATGCCGGCGGGGTCTATGTCAGCTGGCTCGAATGGGTCCAGGGCCGCGCTCAGACGCCGATCGAGCCCGACGACGTCTCCGAACGGCTCGCCGCCGCCATGCGGCGCAAGGCCCGCCAGATCGGCTCGGTCGCCGACGAGGCGCAAGTCGATCTTAGAACCGCCTGCTACATGATCGCGGCCCGCCGGCTGGAAAAAGCCGTCTGCGCGTTCGGCGGCGCCGCCTACGCCGCCGCGTCGACCGGAGCGCGGCGGACAGCGGCCTGAACAGCGCCGACGCGCGCGCTCAGCCGCCCGAGCCCGTGATCGGCTGCGCCGAGGTTTCGGTCGGCGAGCATAAATTTCGGCTGCGCGGGACCTACGCCACCCGGGCGAGGAGCCAAGCTGGATACTGGCGCTGCGTTTCGAGCGCGGGGCCGGTCAGGCGCGCGGGAAGGCGTCGGTCGGCCAGGGGGCCCGTCACAAAATTTCGACTTTCAGAGCGCCCGGAAAACGCGCCGGCGGCGCGTTTTCAGCGGCGACAGGCCGGAGGCCCCGGCTGCGCGCGATGCGCTTTCCCGGCGGCGCCGTCGCACGCAAGATGCAGCGTTCCTGGAATGCGGTAAAGGGGTAAGGAAT
>CAZBIG010000033.1:0-13454 GCA_964491865.1 uncultured Neomegalonema sp.
CCCGCCTAGCCCGCCCCGGCTCGCGCCGCGCCGAGGGAGACCTGCGCGGCCGACGTCCCGCGCGCCTGCCTGCTGCGCCTCGGCGCGGGGGCCGTCGCGGCCGACGCCTCGGACGCGACGGCCGGCGACGCCGTCTGCGCCGCTCAGCTCGACGCCTATCGCGCGTGCCTGGCCGACGTCGCGACGCGCTGCGACGTCGGCGGCCGGCCCGCGGCGCCCGGCGCGGACGCGCGCTCGCCGCGCGAACGGTTGGTCGCGCGCGGCGCGCGGTGGGAGCTGCCCGACTATGTCGACGCCGTGCGCAAAAACGACCGGACGGCGATCGACCTGTTCCATGAGGGCGGGTTTCAGAACAGCGGCGACGCGGCGTGCTATGGCGTCCAGCGCGCGCTGACGACGGCCGCCGCGGCGCGGCCCGCGGTGGTTCTCGAGGCCCTGACGCCCGAGGCCGCGGCCGCGCTCGACTGCTCTCGGGCGCTGCGCTCGGCCCTGCCGGCAGACTTGCGGCGCGACCCCGTCGGCCCCCTGGCCCCGGCCGAAATCGCCATCTCCGCCTGTCTCGGCCGCGCGCTGAGCACCGGCCGCTATCACCTTGTCGAGGCTTGCGCGCGCGACGGCGTGGTGGCCGAGACCGCGGACCGCGCGGCGTTGGCCGACGGTCTCGAGGCGTTCCGGGCGCGGCTGGCCGCGGGGCTCGCCGCGCTCGACGACGCGGCGCGGCGCGCGGCGCTTTGCGAAGCCTGCGCCGGCGGGCGGAAGGCCGAGGCGCTGTTCGACGCGGCGGCGCCGCGCTCGGTGCTCTGCCCGGCGCTCGCCGACCGGGCCGAGACGGTTCGCTGGGCGCTCGCCAAGAACACGCCGATCGCCGAAGCGCCGCAGCGCTATTGCGCGGCGTTTCTCGAGCGCGCCGTCGGCGACGCGCGCGCCGTGCTCGAGAGCGGGCTGGCGGCGTCGGCGCGGTTGATCGCGCTCGGACGGTGAGGGCGGGGCGCCGCCCCGGGGCGCGAACGGGCGCGGCGGCGGCGCGGCCTGACCGACGGCGCTTTACAGGGCGAGCGGCAGGTCCGGCGTTTCTTCGAGCCCGACGGTCAGCTTCTGTCGCCAATGGTCGCGGATCCGGGCGAGATCGGGGTCGTCGACCTCGATCCGGCGCCGCCGCCAGGCGAGCGCGCCCGCTTCGGCGACCGCAAGATCGAGCGGCGGGCCGACGCTGAGGTTGGAGCGGATGGTCGCGTCCATCGACAGCAGCGCGGCCTTGACGCCGGTCGACAGCGCCATCGCCGTCGAGACCGACCGGTCGAGGATCGGCTTTCCGTATTTATGCTCGCCGATCTGCATGAACGGCGTGTCGGCGGTGGCTTCGATGAAGTTTCCGGGGCTGTAGATCAAATACAAATGCGGCCGGTCGCCCGCGATCTGACCCGCCAACAGCAGCGTGGCGTCCGACGACACCCCGACGGCCCCGAGTTTGGGCCCTTGTCGACTTTGCACATCGGCCATCAGCGCGCCGACGCGGGTAGCGACCCGAAACATCGACGGGGCGGACAAGATGGTCTCGAGACCCTGGTCCTGGGCCGCGCCGTTGGCGGCGTTTTCCTCTTCGATCAGCGCGTTGATCTCTTGCGTGACCGAAAGATTTCCGGCGCACATCAACGCCACCGCCCGCGCGTTTGGCGCGCCTGCGGGAACCTCCCAGGTGAACAGCTTGCCATAGGTCGACACATAGTCGACGCCCGCGTTGGTGCGGCTGTCCGCCAACAATACCAAACCCGCGTCCAGATTGAGCGCCACGCAATAGGTCATGCCTTCGCTCTCCATCCTCGCGGTCCCGAAGCGGCCGCGGTGCGACGCGTTAGCACGGTTTGCGCGGGACGTGGCGAGGCGAACGCGCCGCCTGTTCCGTTTTTCGCCATCCTTTCTAGCTTTGAGCGGAGCGGGCGGAGGCGCGCGCGGGGCGCCCGCGCCGCGCCTGCGCCGCGCTTGCGCCGCGCCCCTGCGCCGCGAAGGGCGGTTATTTTTGACACGGAGGACGCCGATGCGCGCGCTGCCGACTTTCCGATCCGCTGTTTCCGGCGAGACCTCGGCGCCGCCCGAAGCCCGCGGCCCCGACGCGCCCGGGCGCTCTCCGCGAGAGGACGGGCTCGGCCGAGCGCTGCGGGGCGCGCATCTGCTCGGGGTGGCGGCGCTCGCGCTGCTGGCGCTGGTCAGCTCGGCGGCCGCCGAGACCATCGAGACGGGCTCGACGGTGCGGGCCGCGACCGTCTATCCGCAAGGCGCGACCGTCGCGCGCGAGGCCGCGTTCGCCGCGCCCCCGGGGCGGCACAGCATCGTGCTGCAGGATCTGCCGGTCGAGATCGACGAAGACAGCTTGCGGGTCGAGGGCGTCGCGACCGGGGCCGGCTTCGTGATCCAGGGGCTCAACTACCGGGTCGACCGGCCGCGTCCGGAACCGCTGGGCGACCCCGAGCGCGAGCGGCTGGAAGAAGAGATCCGGGCGGTCGAATTCGAACTGCGCGAGCAAGAAGACGCGGCGGCGCGCGCCGCGGGCCGTCGAGCCTACGCCGAGGCGATGCGCGAGGCGACGGTCGCGGGCCCGTTCTGGGGCGGTCGCGGCGCGGAAAGCGGCGACCCGGCCGCGCAACCGCCGCGGCTGATCGACCGTGTCGAGGACTGGCGCCAGGCGTGGGAGCTGTTCGCCGACGAGATCGCCTCGGCCCAGCGCGCCGAACGCGAGGCCGACCGGCGCGTCGCCGCGCTGGAGCGGGCGCTCGACGCGCTGGCCCGGCAGCTGGATCAGACCACGCCGCCGCCGCCGCGCGGCGTGCTGACCGTGTCGATCGACGCGCCCGAGGCCGTCGAGGACGGTTTGCTGACCGTGCGGTATCTGACGCGTCAAGCCAGCTGGTCGCCGCTGTACGA
This sequence comes from uncultured Neomegalonema sp., assembly GCA_964491865.1. GTDB lineage: Bacteria > Pseudomonadota > Alphaproteobacteria > Rhodobacterales > Rhodobacteraceae > JBCBRF01. The sequence continues at coordinate 2,920 of CAZBIG010000033.1, forward strand.
TCTGCGGTTGAGCGCGGGCGACTTCGGCGGCGGCTCGGCGGCGGCCGAGGGCGAAGACGCCGCGCCGACCGCGGCGCCGGGCCGGTCGACCTTGACCGTGGTGCGGCGCGCGGCGGTCCGCCAGGCGACCGGCGAGGACTGGATCGGCGCCGAGCTGACGCTGTCGACGGCGCGGCCGACGGCGCGGCTCGAGGCGCAAGAGCCGCAAATCGCCCAGGCCCGCCTGGCGCCGCCGCCGCCGCCGCAAGACGCGCTCGCCGAGCCGCAGGCCGACCGAGAACGCGCGGCCAAGAGCGAAAGCGCGCCGACGGCCGGGGTCCTGTCGCGGCGTCTGAACCCGCCCGCCGAGGCGACGGCCGCGCTGAGCGCCGCCGCGCCGCGCCGCGCGGCCGATGAGACCAGCGCGCTGGCCGCGTATGACGGCGCGGCGGCGATCTACCGGATCCCCGATCCGGTCGACGTTCCGGGCGACGGCGAGGTCCGCCAGGCCCGCATCGGGGCCTTCGACGCTCTGGTCGAAACCGAGGCGCGCGCCACGCCGGCGCGGGACCCGAACGCCTATCTGTATGTGATCTTCCCGAACGCCGACCAGCCGCTGCCGCCCGGCCGCGCCTCGATCTATCGCGGCGACGCTTATCTGGGGCAGATCACCCTGCCCGCGATCGCCCCCGGCGAGATCAAGCCGATCGGTTTCGGCCGCTATGAGGCGCTGAAGATCGAGCGCCGGATCCGCGACCGCAGCGAAGGTCAGGAGGGCGTGTTCGCCACGTCGAACCGCCGCCAGTCGCGCTTCGAGATCACCTTGCGCAATCTCAGCGACGCGCCCGTGACGGTGCGGCTGTTCGACAGCCTGCCCTTCACCGAAGACGAACGCATCCAGATCGCGCTGACGAGCGCGCCGAAGCCGACCGCCCAGGACGTCGACGGCCGCCGCGGCGCCCTCGAATGGGTCCTGACCGCGCCGCCGCGGGACAGCAAGACGGTGGCGTTCAGCTATGTGCTCTCGTGGCCCGAGGGCGAGACGCTGCTGCTCAACCCGCAGTGATCCCCGCAGGGCGGCGCGGGCGCGCGCGTAACAGGGCGAGTGCGCGGGCGCGGGACAGGGCGAAGGACAGGGGAACAGGGCGAGGGCGCGGAAGAGGGCGCGGGAAACGGCGCGGAAAACGGCGCAGGGGGGGGCGGACGGCCCCCCCGCGACGTCGCTCGGGTCTAGGTGGCCAGGGCGTGCTCGGCCCCGATCGCCTTGGCCAGCTCGGCCAAGCGGGCCCGCACCTCGTCGCCGTCGAGATCCGCCATCCGGTCCGGCAACGACAGCGTCAGCGCCCCGCCCTCCCATCCGATCGGGCATTGCGGCAGCACCCCCGGGGCCGCGCCCGACAGCATGGCGCCCAGCCGGACGCCGCGGCCGATCGCGGCCGCCATCTCGCGCTCTTCGGCGCTGAGCAGTTTGCGCGCCGGCTGCTGCTTGAGCGCCTTGTCGCCGCCTTTGTAGCGATAGAGCAGGATCGCCCCGATAAAGGCGCGGCCCGGCGGGTCGATGCCGCCGAAATTGTTGCGGGTCACCAAGTCGAAACAGCTTTGCGCGCGGAACGCCGTGTCCGCCTCCCAGCTCGCGTCGGCCAGCAGGCAGGCCGCTTGGGCGTAGCGCCGCCGCTCGGCGGGCAGATCCGGGAACAGCGGGTTCAGCCAGCGCCACAATTCGTCGCCGAACCCGGGCATGCGGCCGCGCTTGGCCTCGGTCTCGCGCGCGGCGTGGATCAGCGGATCCTCCGCGCGCAGCTCCGGCGACAGATACTCCCAGAGCACGCCCTCTCGCAGCCCGTACACCGACAGCGTGACCGCTTCCGGCCGCAGCCGGCGGATCACATGGGCCAGCGCGCGCACCGCCCGCGGGGCCGCGGCCGCCCGCCGCTCGGAGGAGCCCGACGCCTCGGCGAACTGTTTCGGGGTGAGATCGGCCGCCCAGTCCGCCGCCCGCAGCGCCTCGGCGTAAGGCAGCGTGTAGCCTTGCAGCACCGGCAGCGGATAGCCGGTCTTGGCGATATGCGCCTTGACGAAGGCCCGCCACGAGCCGCCGAGGAAATAGAGCCGGCGTCCGGCGGCGTAGCCCGACGGATAGGTGTCGCCCGCCGCTTGCTCCAGCCCGTCGGCGATCCGCGCGTCGAGCGCGGCCGCGCCGCCCTCGCCCAGCCGTTGCGGCCCGAGCGGCGCCGTGACCCCCTCGGCGATGCGGCCGGCGCGGATTTCGGTCAGCTCGAGCGACGCGCCGCCGATGTCGGCCACCATGCCGTCGGCGTCGGGCGCGCCGAGCAGCACGCCTTGGGCCGCCAGCCGCGCTTCGTCGCGCCCCGTCGCCACCCGGATCGACACGCCCGCCTCGCGCGCGGCGCGGTCGACGAACGCCTCGCCGTCCTCGGCTTCGCGGATCGCGGCGGTTCCGACGGCGTCGAGCGCGGCCAGACCCATGCGCCGCCCCAACGCGGCGAACCGCTTCAGCGCGCCCAGGGCCATGCGCTGGCCCTCGGGCGCCAAGCGGCCGGTCTCGTTCAACTGGGCGCCGAGACCGCAAGCGATCTTCTCGTTGAAAAAGATCGCGGGCGATCGCTTCGCGCTGTCGAACACCACCAGACGCACCGTGTTCGACCCGACGTCGATCACGCCGATGCGCGAGTCGAGCGACGGGGCCCTGCGCCGTTCCGAGCGCCACATCTCCATTGCGGGAACCCTCTCGCGCGGGGAGGGGCGTCGGGTCGTGACATATGCGCGACGCCCGGCGGGCGGATATGGCCCAAAGGCCGCAGCAGGGTCAACATCGCGCGCCGGTCCGACCGCGGCGCGCGCGCACGGGGGTCCCGTTGGGCGCGCCTAAGGGGCCTGGTGGGCGGGTTTGCGCGGCTCAGTTTTCTTGTTTGATCAGATCGCCGATCAAGACGTTGCGCACCGCGTCTCGGCCGAGCACCTCGCGCGAGACCTTGAGCAGGGCGCGGCCGAGCTCGCGCAGGGTCTTGGTGGTGTGGGCGTGCTCGTCGAAGGCGCCGGTCGCGCCAAAGGCGATCAGCGTGCGCAAAAACGCGTCGCGCAGCTTCGGCTCATGGGCCTGGGCGCGCGGCGTCTCGCCCGGCGCCAGCTCGAGATGCAGATCGACGGCCACGAAGGCGCGCGCGCCGCTCGACATCACGATGGGCACGATCAGCTTCCGGCTCAGCTCGACATATTCGCTGTCCGCCGACGCTTCGACGGCCTTTTCGCCGTAATCGGCCTCGGCCTCTTTGGCGGCCTTCTCGGCTTCGAGGGCGGCCTCGGCTTCGGGGTCGATCTCCGGCGGGGGTTTCAGCGCCATGCCCACGGCCGCGCCGCCCAGCAGGCCGACCACGGCGAGGATCACCGGCAGAAGCTTCATCATCGTCCCATCCTTCCGACCCGGCGCCCCCGCGCCCCGCCCGGCCGGGCCCAGCACAGCCCCCGGACCCGAAACCGCTTGGCGCGCCGGCGCGGCCGATCGGCGGGTCGCCTCAGAAGGGCGAGACGACGTCCACGATCTGCCGGCCGAGGCGCGGCTGCTGCAGGTCGGTGATCTGTCCTCGACCCCCGTAGGCGATCCGCGCGTTGGCCACCTTGTCATAGGTGATCGTGTTGCGGCGCGAGATGTCCTCGGGACGGATGATGCCCGCCACCTGCAGATCTCGAAGTTCGAAGTTCACACGAACTTCCTGATTTCCGGTTACGAGCAGATGTCCGTTCGGCAAGACGTCCACGACCGTGGCGGCGACGCGCAAGCGCAGCGTCTCGTCCCGCTGCACCGAGCCCGAGCCCGTGGTCGACTGCGATCCGTCGGTGCCGATCGCCGGGTTCAGAATCCCGTCGGTTCCGGTCGCCCGCTCGATCAGCCGCTCGAGCCCGTAAAGATCCGTGATCGACACCGCGTCGGACTCGGTTCGGCTGCGGGTGGTCGTGTTGCTGATCTCGGCCTCTTCCTCGATTTCGATGATGATCGTGAGGATGTCGCCCACCGTCTTGGCGCGCCGGTCGCCGAACAGCGAGGTCGGCCCCGATCGCCAGAGCGACGCTTGGCGCGCGCCGGCGACGGGCTCGCCGGCCGCCGCCTGCTGATAGGGCGCGCGCCAATTGTAGCCGAGGCTCTGCGGCTTTTGCGGCCGGCTCGGCGGGGGCAGGCTGGGGTCGATGTTGGTGCGCGACTCGGCCACCGGCGACATCGTCGGCGGCCGGCCCAGATGGTCGAGGCGGTCGAGATAGCAGCCCGACAGCGCCAACGGCGCGAGCAGCAGGGCGGCGCGAACCGCCCGCCCGCGCCGCCGCGCCGCCGCGCCGAGCGCCCAGAGGGCGGCCGACAAGGGCGCCGACGCAAGGGGCGCGGAGGGGGGCGCGGAGGGGAGCGCGGAGGGGCGCGCGGAGCGGGGCGCCGCGAGGGGAGCGGAGGGGAGCGCCAAGGGCGCCGGAGCGGCCCGCCGCGCGTCGTGAGAACCGGTCATTGCACCACCACTTCGGCCGGGCCGGCGATCGTGCCGTACACGGTCTGCCGACTGTCGAGGTTCATCACCCGGATCCGCTCGCCGAGCCCGCCGGCGTCGAGCGCGCGGCCCTCCGCCTCGATGCGAAGCGCGCCGAGCGCGAAGCTGAGCCGGACGATGGCGTTGCGCGCGACCAGCGTCGGCGCGCCAAGCGCCCCGGCGGGCACCGGACGGCGCGGATAAAGCGCGATCTTGGTCTCTTTGCCGATGGCCTGCTCGGGATCGGTCAGCGCGCCGGGCGGCGCTTTGCCGGGCGTCAGCGCGACGTCTCCGGGGCCGATCAGCTCGCCGGGGCGGAGCGCCCGCGTGACCACCAGCATCTGAGGCCGGGTCTCGGCGCCTGCGGCCGCCGCGGTTCGGTGCTGGGCGGCGCCGGGCGCCGGCGCGACCAGCGCCGCCGCGGCCAGCAGCGCCGCCGGCGCGAGGACCGACAGGGCGCGACGAAGAGGGGGGAACATCGCGATCACCGGATCTGGACCGTGGCGCCCAGCATCTGGTCGGCTGCGGTCACCACCTTGGAGTTCATCTCGTAGCCGCGCTGGGCCTCGATCAGCTCGGTGATCTCGGACACCACGTCGACCGTCGACTGTTCGAGGAAGCCTTGGCGCAGCGCCCCGCGGCCCTCGGTTCCGGGCGCGCCCGGCGCCGCGTCGCCCGACGCGGCGGTGGCGCGGAACAGGTTGTCGCCCAGCGCCTCGAGACCCTTTTCGTTCACGAACGAGACCAGTTCGAGCGCGCCGATCTGCTGGCCGTCGGTCTGGCCGTCGAAAAACGCGATCACCTGACCGTCGCGGTTGATCTGAATGTTCCGCGCGCCCTCGGGGATAGTGATCCCCGCCGCCAGCGGAAAGCCGTCGCGGGTCACGATCTGCCCGTCCTCGCTGCGCTGGAACGAGCCGTCGCGGGTGTAGGCCGGGTCGCCGTTCGGCAGCTCGATCTCGATCCAGCCTTTGCCGTCGATCGCCACGTCGAGTTCGCCGCCGGTCTCCTCGACCGCGCCCTGGCCGACGACCATGCTGACTTCCGCCGTCCGCACGCCCAGGCCGAGCTGCACGCCCGAGGCGACCAGCGTGCCCGCGTTCGAGGAGATCGAGCCCGGCGTCTGCACCTGCTGATAGTGCAAATCCGCAAACTCGGCCCGCCGCTCGCGATAGGCGGTGGTGCTCATATTGGCGATGTTGTTCGAGATCACTTCGACGCGGGTCTGCTGGGCGTCCATGCCCGTGGCGGCGATTTTCAGGGCGCGCATCGGGGGCTCCTCAGGGTGTGGGGACAGAAAAAGGCGGCGATCAGACGGTGCGTCCGAGGGTGTCGATGGCGTTCTGGGCGAGATCGCTTTGCGCGCCCATCAGCTGGCTGCCGAGCTCATAGGCGCGCTGAACTTCGATCATGCGGGCCATCTCGAGGATCGGGTTCACGTTGGCGTCTTCGAGGTGCCCCTGGGCGATCGAGAAGTTCTGCGCGGGCTCGATCGCCTCGTCGCCCGCCGAGAACAGCGTGCCCGCCTCGCGACGCAGGGCGGTCTCGTTCACGTCGAAGACGCCGACCTGGGCGATCAGCTGGCCGTCCGCCGACATCGCCCCGTCGGGCGCGATCAGGATCTGCCGCGCTTCGACCGGGACGTTGATCGGGCCGCCGCCGGCGTCGAGCAGCCGGTTGCCGTCGAAATCGACCAATTCGCCGTCCTGGTTCGGTCGGAAAGCGCCGGCGCGGGTCAGCCGCGGGCCCTGGGCGGTTTCGATCTGAAAGAAGCCTTCGCCTTCGATGGCCAGGTCGAACTGGCCGCCGGTGCGCACCAGCTCGCCTTGGCCGAGGTCGATGAAGCGCCCCCGCGCATCGGCCATCGACAGGCTGCCGAGCTCGGGGTGATCGGTTTTCTTCACGAACTCCGCGAACACCAGCCCTTCGCGGCGGTAGCCGTGGGTGGAGAGGTTCGCGAGATTGGTCGCGATCGCGTCCATCTCGTCGTGCAGCGCTTGTTGGCGCGTCACGTTCACGGCGGTGACGTTATCCATCGCGAAGCATCTCCTTTAGGCGTTTCAGGTCGACGTCGACGGCGTCGATCAGGTCGCGGGCTTGGCCGATCGACGGGATCGCAAAGCCGCCGGCGGGCTCGTCGCCGTCCGGGCCGCCCGCCGGCTTAGGTTCCGCGCCGCCGTCGGCCGGGTCGGCCGGGTCGGCCGGGTCGGCGAGCTCGACCGGGTCGGCGGGCGGGGCGGGGCTTTGGGCGTCGTTCGCGGGCGCGCCCGAAGCCGGCTCGGCGGTCTCGGCCGCGCCCGCGGCGTCGGCGTCGGCCGACACGGCGCCCGTGGCGACGACCGGAGAGGCGAGCGCCGCCGCCTCCATCCGCGCCGCCTCTCGCGCCGCGTTGGCTTCGGCCGAGCGCGCCGCGGTTTCGTCGTCGATCGCGAGCTCGACCAAGCTCGGAGCGTTCATCAGGATCAGCGTGACCGCGATCCGCGCGCGCAGCCCGTCGGCTTCGGGGTCGCCCTGCAGATGCTCGAGGGCCCGGACCGCGTCGATCGCGGCCGCCGACGTCGGATCGTCTTCCAACTTGGCGACTTCGCGTTCGACGAGCTGGCGCTTGGCTTCGGCCAACCGCTCCTGCGCCGCCGCGTCGGCGCGCTGACCCGCGCGGTCGATGGCGGCGACGGCCCCGCTCAAATCGCGAAACCGGGCGCGCAACCGGGCTTCGGCGAGGCTCGAGGCCATGCCGATTTCCGAGCCCCGATATTGGAGCGCGTAGTCGCCGAGCCGTTCGGCCGTGCGCTCGGCCAGCGCGGTTTCGATCTCTTCCTCGAGCGTGTCGGCGAACTGCTGCAACGCCCGAGGCGAGGAGGGCGCGCGGCGCTCGACGATCATGTCCAGCGCCCGGCGGCCGGCCAGAACGCGCCCTTCGTCGAGCGCGATCAGCGCTTCGATCCAGAGCATGTCGACGCTCGGCTCGAGCCCGTCGCGGGCGAGCAGCGCCAGAATGTCCCGCGCCGGCTCGATGACGCCGGCTTCGGCCGCGGCGCGTCCGATCCGCCCGCCCAGCCGGCGCCGGAGGGGGTTCGGCGTCAGCGCCAGCGCTTCGGTCGACGCGGCGAAGGCGTCGAGCGCGCCGTCCGGATCGGTCTCGGCCAGCGCCGCGGCCTGCCATAATCCGTGCCGGCCGGGGCAGGCGGCGCTGCGGTCGAAGGGGCCGCCCGGGCGCGGCGGGCGACCGGCCAGCGCGTCGCCGAGGTCGCGCAGAAGGGCGGCGCGCTCGGTGTCGACCGCGAAGGCCCGGGCGGTATGCGCGGCCTCGAGCCCCAGCGCGTGGCCGAGGTAAAACTGCATTAGCCGCTCGACCGCTTTCGCGTCGATCTTGTTCAGGTCGTCGAACAGGACCCCGCGGCGCGCGGCCAGTCCCGCGCCGAAAGGCCGGTCCTCGACCCAGGCGTCCATGTCGAAGTCGCGGTCGGGCAGACACGGAGGCTCGGGCGGCGGCGGCGGCGGCGGGGCCGCGACCGGGGTCGGGCCCTGATAGAGGCCTTTCGGCCGTTCCGGCCGCGCGGCGCTCGGCGCGCGCGCCGCCGCGTCGGCGCGAGAGGGGCGCTTGGCCGGCGTGTCCGCGGCGGACGTCGAGGCGGGTTTCGGCGCTGGGGACGCGGCGGCGCCGGTCTTCGGAAGCGGGGCGTCGCGGGCGGCGTCGCGCGCGGCGTCGTCGGCCGCGGGGTCGTCGGCCGCGGGGTCGGGCTCTTTGAACGCGATCAGCCCCTGGCTGGCGGCGGCCTGCAATTGACGCATCAGCACTTCGCGGGCCTTCGCCACCTGCTCGGCGCGCGATTTCGGGGCCGACTGGGTCTGTCGAGCCTGAGCCGCGCCCCCGCCCCCGCCCGCGCCCCCGCTCGCGTCCGTCGACGCCCGGTTGTCGGGATCGCGCACGTCGATCACGAGCGCCCGGTCGCCGAGCGCGTAGACCTCGGCCCGGCAGGCGCAGTTGAAGTCGAGCTCGACGACCGTCTGGCCGCCTTGGCGGCGGCTTTTCAGGCCGACCACGCGATGGGCTTTGCGCGACCGGGTCACCTCGCGCGGGTCCACCTGCTCGGGCCCGCCCGGCAGCCAGAGCGTCACGCCCCCCGGCCGCGTTTCGGCCCGCCAGCCCTCGGGCGGGCGCATCGGCAGCGCGACGCGGCTGAAGCCGCCATGCTCGCCGGCGCGCGCGCGCACGGCGTCCGCCGCCGCCGTCGGGGCTTCGAGCGCGCAGAGCAGCGCGGCGCTCGCGAGCAGGCCCGCAAGACGCGCCCCGGTCGTGCGCTGGCGAACGAAGGCTTTGGGCGGAGCGACCTGCATCAGGCTGCGGCGCCTCCGGATTTCAGCGCGCGCAGCGCGTCCTCGAGCGCGCTGAAGCTCGGCCGCATCGGGCGCGGCGTGTTCTGCCGCCCGACCTCGATGCAGATCTGCGGCGCGTGCCGGTGCAGGTTCGCCACCAGCACGTCTCGGATCAGCGCGTAAAAGGCTTTGTCTTCTTCGACCGAGGCCTTGATCTTCGAGGCGAGCGGCGCGACCAGGCCGTAGGCGAGGAACACGCCGAGGAAGGTTCCGACCAGCGCGCCCCCGATCATGCCGCCCAGCACTTCGGGCGGCTGATCGATCGACGCCATGGTCTTGATCACGCCGAGCACGGCCGCGACGATCCCGAGCGCGGGCAGGCCGTCGGCCATCGTCTGCAGCGCATGGCTGGAGTGCATCGCCTCATGGTGATCCGCTTCTAACTGCTTCTCGAGCAAGTCCTCGACCTGATGCGGGTCGTCAAAGTTCATCGAGCCCGAGCGAAACGTGTCGCAGATCATGTCGACCGCACGCTTGTCCGCCTGGATCTTCGGGTATTTTGAAAAAATGCTTGATTCTTTTGGTTTGTCGATGTGCTCTTCTATTTCAAGCGGCGCGTTCTGCGCGAGCTTGACAAGTTCGAACAGCATGCACAACAGATCATTGTAGTCGGTGTTGGACCATTTTGGGCCTTTGAACGCCTTGCTGAAATCATGCAGCGTGTGTTTGATGGTCGCGCCGGTGTTCCCGATGATAAAGGCGCCGACCGCGGCGCCGCCGATCATCATCATTTCGAACGGCAACGCCTTGATGATGATGCCGAGTTTGCCGCCGGCGGCCATGTAGCCGCCGAACACCATCGCAAACACGATTACGATTCCGACGATGACGCCCATGGGCGGGGTCTCCCGACTGGCGCGGCCGGTCTGCGGGCCGCGGCGTGAAACTGCGGAACGGGGCGCGCCCGCGCTCCGACCTGGCGGATCGGTCTCGGCGCGGTCAGTCCCGCGTGAGCCCGGCGTTGCGGCTGGCGAGTTCGACGCTCACGGCGTGCGCCCGTCGCGTCTCCATCGCCGCGAGAATCTCGGACGCCTTGTTGGCCGGCATCCGCGCCAAGAAGCCGGCGGCGAACGCCGGCGACATTTCATTGAACAGCGGCCCGGCGGTCTTTGGCTTCATTTTGGAATACATGGCGATGAGATGCGCCACGTCTTCTTCAGCCGCGCTGTCGACTTTCGCGACCAGCGCCTCGAACTCGGCCTTCGACGCTTCGAGTTCGGCCATCCGGGCTTCGATCGAGGCTTCGATCTTGCGCAGACGCGCCTCGCGCTCCTTGAGCGCCGCGGCCACGGCGTCGAGTTCGACCTCGCGCTGGCGCAACGTCTCGAGCAGCGCGTCCGGGCCCCCGAACAGAGCGGCGGTGTCGGTCCGCCCGGCGGCCGCGCCGGCCTTGTCGCCGGCGGCGCCGGTTGTCGCGGCGGCCGTCGGGTTCGCGTCGGCCGGGTCGGCCGCCGCGCTCGCGGCTTCCGTCTGTTCGGGCGTCGGCGCCGCCGGCGCGCTCTCGGCCGCGGCGCTCGAGAAGGTCAGCTCAGCGCCGCTGACGCTCTCGATCACCCGCACGCCGGCGGACACGCCGAAGCAGATCAAAATGAAGGCGAGCGCCTGGGTGCGCGGCGCGATCCCCGCCGCCGCCGCCAGCCGCGGGCGGGG
>CAZBIG010000034.1:0-5624 GCA_964491865.1 uncultured Neomegalonema sp.
GGTCGCGTTTGCCGAACATCGCCCGTCACCCGATCCGAATGCGGCGCATGACGGCGCCGCTCGCCTTGGTCCGCGCGCTCAGCCGGCGCGCTTGAACATCCCCAGCAAAGCGCTGACGTCGAACGCCGCCTTCGCGCCGGCCTCGGCGATCGGCTTTCGCCCCATCAGCGCCCGGCCGAAGCCGCGCAGCGGAGCCGCCAGCTTCGCCCCGTCCGAGGCTTCGGCCAGCATCCGGCCGTTGTTGAGCGCGGCCCCGAACACCGCCGGCTCGAACGGGATCTCCAAATCGATCGGCGCGCCGAGGATCTCGGCGAAATCCGCGGCCGAGATTTCCGGGCGTTTCGACACGCCGAGCTGGTTCAGCAGCAGCTTCGGCGCATCGTCGTTCTGGCGCTGCTGCATGAGCCAGCCGCGCACCGCCTTGGCGTTGCGCAGAGCGGCCAGATCCGGCGTGGCCACGAGCACCACCTCGTCGGCCGACACCAGCGCGTGGCGGGTCCCCGCGTCCCAGCCTTTGGGCAGGTCCAGCACCAGCGCCTCGGCGGCCGAGCGCGCCACGTCGAGCAACGCGGCCGCCGCGTCGCCCGAGACCGTGGCGCCCTCGCGCGCCACGCCCGGCGCGCTCAGGATCTTCAGATGATCGCCCTGAGACTGCAGCAGCCGCGCGAGCTTCATGTCGTCGAGCGCGGACAAGTCGGCGATCGCCTCGGCGATGCTGTGTTTCGGCTCGAGATTGAAATCGAGCGCGGCGGTGCCGAACGCGAGGTCGAAATCGATCAGCAGCGTCTCTTTTTCGAGATCGAGCGCGATCAGGTGCGCGAGATTATGCGCCAGAACGCTGGCGCCGACGCCGCCTTTCACGCCGAAAACCGCGATGGTGCGCGCGACCGGCGTCGCGCCGGGATCGGCGTAGATACCCGTCACCGCCTCGATCACCTGCAAGGGCGCGCTCGGCGTGATCAGATACTCGCTCACGCCCTGGCGGATCAGCTCTCGATACAGCGTGATGTCGTTCGAGGGGCCCGCCACGATCACCCGGGTCTCGGGATCGCAGACCTCGGCCAGGCTCTCGAGTTCGCGAAACACCCCGTAGCCGGTTTCTTCGGACTCGACGATCAGCAGGTTCGGCGTGCCGAAATTGGCGAACCGCTTCACCGCCTGCCCGGGCCCGCCCATGGCGATGCTGGTGCGGGCCTTTTGCATGCGGCGATCGCGGGCGGCCTCCTGCATCACCGTCGCGAAGTCCGGCGTGGCGCAAAAGCATTCGATCGTGATCCGCGGCGCGAACTCCTCGCCGCCTTCGCGCGGCGCGGCTCGTTCAGCGTCGGCAGCAAGGGTCTCGGCCATCTGGCTCCTCATGCGGTTGGCGCGCCTCTGGCTCCGGCGGGGCGGGGCGGGCGGCGCCGGCTCGGCTCAGGCTCACTTCGTCGTTTCGGCGCTGTCGGAGACCGCTTGCGCGGCGGTCTTGTCGCCCTTCGCATAGGCGTCGAGCACCGTTTCGCGGCGGGTGGTCAGGTTCGGCGTGCTCGGCCGCGGCCCTTCGAGATCGCGCGGCCGGGCGACCATGGTCGCGAGGTTCACCTGGCGCGCGCAGCCGAAACGCGCGCTCTGCGCGTTGCTGGCGTCGCGCGTCGGGTCGCCCCAGTCCCGCGGACAGCCGAGGCTGCGCGCCGTCGGCGCGTCGTAGTAGAGCACCAAGCCGCTGCGATCGAAGGCCGCGCCGTCGAACGTGCCGAGCTCGAGATCCGCCTCGGGCACGCCGTTCGCCGCCAGGATCTCGGCCGCCCGCGTCACCGCGTCGGCCGCCCGGCTCCCGGCGCTTTCAGGCGCGCCGACCCGGAGCGGCGCGACCCCGTCGGCGCGGTACGCGAAGGCGAGATTTCGCACCCGCAGGGCGAACTCGCGCCCCCCGACGGCGTCGAGCGGCAGCTCGATCAGCCGCGTCTCGCGCACGACCTGCACGGGCTGACTGACCTCGGGGCGCAGGTCGGCGCCGGGGCTGTCGGTGTCGATCGATAAATCCAAGCCGGTCAGCGGCGCCGCGAGGGTCGAGCAGCCGGCCAGACCGGCCAGCATCGCCAAACCGAGGGCGGCGCGACGCGCGGCGCAAGACGGGCGGAGGATCGCAGGCGGGAAGGTCATCTCGATCACTCCATGATGAAGCCGAGCGGCGCGCCCTTGGCGGCCGCCGCCGCGCGCTCGCCGCGGGCGACGGCTTCGGCCGGGTCGACGCCCTCGGCCCCGTAGACCGCGTGCAGACGGCCGAACAGGTACATGTCGAGATCGCTGGCGGGCGCGTAGCCGTCGGTGGGCAGACGGAAGTCGTCGAGACGGCCCTGCTGCACCACGTAGGGCGTCACCAGGATCACGAGCTCGGTCTCTTCGTTCTCGTACTCCTCGGACCGGAACAGCTGGCCGAGAACCGGCAGCTGTCGGAGCCCGGGCAATCCGGTCGAGAGGCGCCGCGTGCTCTGCTGCAGCAGCCCGGCCATCACGATCGTGCCGCCCGACGACAGCTCGAGCGTGCTGTTGGCGCGGCGCACGGTCAGGCCCGAGATCGCGAGGCCCTGGATGTTGAAGGCCCCGTTGTCGGTCAGCTCCGACACCTCGGTCGCGATTTGCATGCTGATGCGGCCGTCGCCGAGCACCACGGGCGTGAAGTCGAGCCCGACGCCGAATTTTTTGAACTCGACAGTGATCGTGTCCTCGTCCGCGGCGACCGGCACCGGGAACTCGCCGCCGGCGAGGAAGCTCGCGCTCTCGCCCGAGGTCGCCGTCAGGCTCGGCTCGGCGAGCGTGCGCACCAGCGAGTGCTGCTCGAGCGCGTTCAGGAAGGTGTCGAAGATCGCGCCGAAGCTGATCAGCGCGGATTCGTTGCGGAACAAGTCCGTGACCCCGCGGCCGGTGAGGTTGGCCGTCCCCGACACCGCGGTCGATTGCAGGATCGCGTTCCAGTCGACGCCAAGCTCCTTCAGCACGCCCCGGCTCACCTCGGCCACCCGGACCTTGATGTGGACCTGCTCTTCATTGGTGACCGCGATCCGGTTCACGACGGCGAGCTTGTCGCTCGCGCTCTCGCCCCGCGACGCCCTCGCGGCTCGCAGGAAGCGCGAAGCGACGTCCGCGATCGCCACGGCCTCGGCCGAGCTCGGGGCCGATCCGTCCAGCACCATCTCGCCCAAGAGCGAGCTGACCCGCACCTGCGAGGCCGGGAACCGGATCGCCAGCATGTCCTCGAGCGATCGGGTGTCGTGCTCGACCCGGATCTCGACGCTGCGCAGACGACGGCCGGCGGCGTCGAAGAACAGCACGTTGGCCTGGCCCACTTTCATGCCGTAGAGCACCGCCGATCGGGCCGTGCGCAGCGTGGCGTCGACGATGTTGGGGTCAGAGACGACCACGTCCCGCGCCTCGGCCGGCAGGTCGATCACCCGCGCCTTGCCGACATGGATCACCGTCGCGGCGCCGCCCTGCGCGCGCGTCTCGAAAGACGCGAACAAGGTCGCCAAGGCGACCAACAGCGCAAGCGCGTAGCGCATCACGCGATCCGACACGGGTTGGGCGGGACGCGCGGCGACGCCTCGAAGCCGCGCGGCGCGCGCATATCGGTTGGGCTCGCTCATCGGGTTATTCTTCCTGCGACGGCCCAGCCTGGGGGCCGGCTTCGGGGTCCGCGTCGTCGACGGCGGGAGCGCCGCTGGTCGGCGCGGCCAGGGAAAGCCCTCCGCCGCCGCCGCCGCCGATCAGATCGGGGTTGGGATCGCTGGGGTTCGGGCCGCCCGGGGCCGCGCCGGTCGGCGCCGCCGCCGCCTCTGCGACCGCGGCCGGCGCCCGCACCACGCCGCCCTCGACGGTCAGATCCGACTTCGAGGTGAAGCGCAGCACGGTGATCAGATTGGCCTGGGCGAGCTCGGCCTCTTTCTCCTTGTCGCGCGGCTTCAGCCGCGGATCGAACGCGAGCGTCGGCTCGGGCTCGATGGCGCGCTGGCCCGCCTCGGGGATCAGTTCGGCGACGCTGCGCAGCGCCAATCTGAGCGAGCCGCCTTGCTCGGCGAGCGCCAACACCTCGGCTTGCTCTGGCGACACTTCGAGCGTGGCGGTGCGCGACTTGCCCGTATTGGCGGCGGCGCCCGGCCGGAACGCCTCGTCGATCGCGAGCACCCGAACCGAGGTCAGAATGGTCTCGCTGACCAGGGCGCGCTTCGATCCGCCGGCCTCGGGGTTGTCGTTCTCGACCTCGGCGTTCGCGGTCAGGATGACGTCGACATAGTCGCCCGGCAGCACGAACCCGCCCGCGATCGTCGCCGGCGACACCTTGATCGACACCGCGCGCAAACCGCGCCGCAGAAAGGCCGCCATCACGCTCGGCTTCGCGAGCCGGATCAGTTTGGTGTCGGTGATGGGCTCGCCGGCGATCAGGCCGCTGCGCACGATCACGCCCTCGACGTCTTCGCGGGCGCGCGGCCGGTTCTCTTGCGTGACGTAGAACTCGGAAACCGCGTCCTGCGGCCAGGGCTGCCAGCGCAGATCCTCGGGATTCAGCAGCTCGCCCATTTTCAGTTCGCGCGCCGCCACCAGCACTTGCGCGCGTTTCGGCGGGGCCGCTTTTTGCGCGACCACCACGGGCCTCTGGTTCTTCGCGCGGTCGAGCTCCGACTTCACCAGCGCAACGGCGCCGACGCCGGCGGCGACCGCCACCCCGAGAATAATGAAACGCAGCCCGCGCACGGCGCCCTCCGAACGGAATTCGTCGATGCGCAGGCTATGGCGGAAGGGTTTATTTTCTCTTCACGAGTTGGGCCCGGGCGCGCCGGCCCCGCCACTGTTCGGGCGCCGGGCGGCGACATGTCGGGCGGGCCGCGCGATCAGTCGGCTTGAAGCTCGTCCTTGAACTCCGCCCCGAGCGCGCCGCGCAGCTTGCCGAACGCCAGACGCAAGCGCGACTTCACCGTGCCGAGCGGAATCGCGAGGCGCTCGGCGATCTCCGAATGCGCGCAGCCCTCGTAGAAAGACAGCGCGACCACGGCCCGCTGATCCTCGGTCAGCTCGGACAGCGCCGCGCGCACCGCCTCGTCGCGCCGCTCGGCGGACAAGGCGCGATCCGCCGACGGCTCGGGGTCGGGCTTGAACAGCGGGTCTTCGGGATCGGGTTCGGGTCGCGCGCCGCGACGCAGCAGATCGACCCGCTTGTTCCGCGCGATCGCGAACAGCCAAGCCGCGGCCGAGGCGCGCGCCGGATCGAAGGTTTCGGCGCGGCGCCAGACCGCAAGCAGCGTCTCCTGAGCCGCCTCGTCCGCTTCGTCGGGGGCCGCCCCGGAGCGGATCATGAAGGCTTTCACCTTGCGGCCGAAGCGCTTGAACAGCTCGGCGAAGGCTTGCCGGTCCTTCCACAGCGCGATCCGGACGATCAGCGCTTCGTCGCCGATCTCGGCGGCCGGCGCCGCCCCTTCGGCCTCACAGCGCTCGGGACAATCGGGCGCGGCGCGGGTCGGCCCGTCGGGCGGTCGGGAATCTTGGACGCCAGCGCCCGGAGGCGTCCGGACCGCGGACGTCGCAGTCGGGGGCGTGGAAATCGGAGAAGCCGAAACCGGGGACGTCGAAACCGGGGATGTCGAAACCGGGGA
>CAZBIG010000034.1:5724-13434 GCA_964491865.1 uncultured Neomegalonema sp.
GTCGAAACCGGGGATGTCGAAACCGGGGACGTCGCAGTCTCTTCGCGGCGCGCGCCGCAAAGCGCGTCGTCGCCTAAGCCGTCCACGGGCTCGCCGTCCGCCGGCCCTGACGGGTCGGGCGACACAGCGATCTCGTTTTCGGTTCGGGACCAGACAGCCACGTCGTCAGACACCCTTCACGACTCGGGAGCCGCAGCTTACCTTCGCTACTCCCGCCCTTCTTATTAGGCGCAAACCTGTCGCAATCGCAATGTATTCCTCGCCGTTGGATCCCCTACGAGAAAAGTCTTATCGAACAACGCAAAGTCGAATAGGACGTCTCGCGCAGTCGAACACGGCGTCTTCGCCGTAACAGAGGGCCTACAACCCCATGATCAAAAACAGGATTTCGTCGCAGATGACGCCTCGGACGAACCGCCTCGGGGCCGTGGTCGCCGTCGCCGTCGCTCTCGCGACCCCGGCCGCCGCGCAAACCTTGAACCGCGTCGCCGCGCACGACAATTGGAGCGTGTTCGTGCAAGAGACCGGCGGATCAAAATACTGCTACGCCGCGACGACGCCGGTCGATACGCGCGCCAGCCGCGGCGGCCAGGCGCTCGACCAGATCACCCGCGACCCGGCTTTCTTGATGGTGAGCACCTTCCCCGAACGCGACGCCGTCAACGAAGTCAGCGTCCGCGTGGGCTTTCCGATCGACGCCAACCAAGCCGCCAAACTGGCGGTCGGCTCGAAAAGCTTCGGCATGTTCAGCGACGGCGAGGACGCCTGGTCGGAAAAGCCGGCGGACGACCCGGAGATTGTCGCCGCCTTCAAAGCCGGCGCGACGGCCGAGGTGACCACGATCTCGACCCGGGGAACCACGGTGATCGACGAATTTTCGCTGGTCGGCTTCACGGCGGCGTTGAACGACGTGGCGAAACGCTGCCAGTGATCCGGCCCTTCGCGGCGCTCGCGCCGCCCGCCCGCCCCCGGAGACCGATTTGACCGACGCCGACCCGATCAGCGCCGCCGCCCGGCGCGCCGTCACGCCGGAACCGCTGCAGCTGCCGGCGCGCCCCGAGACAGGCCGGCCGAACCTCGTCGGCCTGTCGCGCCCCGCTTTGGCCGCCGCGATGGTCGAGGCGGGCGCGCAGCCCGGCCAAGCGAAAATGCGCGCCGCCCAGGTCTGGAGCTGGCTCTATCAGCGCGGCGCGCAGGATCTCGGCGCGATGTCGAACCTCTCGAAGGGGTTCCGCGCCGCGCTGGCGGAGAAGTACGACATCCGTCGACCCGAGATCGTCGAGCGCCTGATCTCGGTCGACGGCACCCGAAAATATCTCCTCAGGCTCGATGGCGGTCATGAGGTCGAGGCCGTTTACATCCCCGAAGAGGATCGCGGCACGCTCTGCGTCTCCTCTCAAGTGGGCTGCACGCTGGCCTGCACCTTCTGCCACACCGGCACCCAAAAGCTGGTTCGCAACCTGACGCCCGCCGAGATCGTCGGCCAGGTTCTGGCGTGTCGGGACGATCTGGGAGAATGGCCGAAACCCGGCGAGCGCCCGCCCGAGCGTCGGCTGCTGTCGAACGTCGTGTTGATGGGGATGGGCGAGCCGCTCTATAACTTCGAGGGTGTGCGCGATGCGCTCGCCATCATCATGGACGGCGAAGGCCTGTCCCTGTCGCGCCGTCGGATCACGCTGTCGACCTCGGGCGTGGCGCCGGCGATGGCGCGCGCGGGCGAAGAGATCGGCTGCCTGCTGGCGATATCGCTGCACGCCACGACCGACGCGCTGCGCGACGTGCTGGTGCCGATCAACCGGAAATGGAACCTCGAGACGCTGCTCAAGGCGTGTCGCGACTATCCGCGCCTGTCGAACGCCGAGCGGATCACCTTCGAGTACGTCATGTTGAAGGATGTGAACGACGCGGACGCGGACGCGAAGCGGCTGGTGAAGCTGATCGCCGGCATCCCCGCCAAGATCAACCTGCTCCCTTTCAATCCCTGGCCGGGCGCGCCCTACGCCTGTTCGGATTGGGATCGGATCGAAGCGTTCGCCGAGATCGTCAATCGGGCCGGTTACGCCAGCCCGGTGCGGACCCCCCGCGGCCGCGACATTTTCGCGGCCTGCGGACAGCTGAAAAGCGCGTCCGAGCGGGCGCGGCGCGAGAAAGTCGCCCTTTGAGCGCGGCCGCGCGTTTTTGGGACATGGCGCCGCGTCTCGGATAACCGGTCGCCGCGGATCAGGCGGCCGGTTCGCTCACGCGGCGGCGGAGGCGCGCGCGCGGCTTAGAGCGGCCCGCCGTCATGCTCGTATTTGCTGAGGACGCCCCCCAGCACCACGAGGCCGACGATCAATCCGGCGATCAACAGAAACGTGGTCATCGGCGGCGCCTTTCCTGAACCAAGCCCTCACGGCTCTGATCAACAGTTAGTGAGCCGAGCGTGTGTTCAAAAGATGCGCCAGACAGTCGCGCGGCTGCGGCGGACTGCCGCCGGCCGGCGTCGGCGGATGCTTCCGCCGGAAAAAACATCGCGCCGGAGAACGGACGTCTCCGCTCCGACGCTGATGCGTGGCCGATGCGACGGTTTGGGCGAGCTGACGCTCGGTGTGACGGTCTGCTCGTCGAAGGTGTCGGCGCGTCGCCAGCGCCGCCGCTTTGGCCCCGTCGTCTTAGCCGGCGGAAGGTGAATGAGACCTTAACGCTCGAAGGCGATTTTAAGACGCCGTCAAAAGACCCGCCAACGCCAGATAAAGCGGAATGCCGATCGTCAGGTTGAACGGAAAGGTCACGCCCAGGCTGAGACACAGGCTGAGGGACGGGTTGGCCTCGGGCAGCGCCAGGCGCAGCGCGGCGGGCACCGCGATGTAGGACGCGCTGCCGCAGAGCACCGCGAGAAGCGTGGTGTCGCCAAGCGAGAAGCCGAGCGCCGCCCCGGTCGCCGCGCCGATCGTCGCGCCGATCAACGGCATCGCCAGCGCGAACCCGACCGCCCCGAACGACAGGCCCTTGGCGTCGCGCAGGCTGCGGGCGGCGACCAGACCCATCTCCATCAGAAACAGGCAGAGCACGCCGTTGAACGGCGAGACGACGAAGGATTCGACCGCGGTCATCCCGTCGGGTCCGGTGATCCAGCCGATCGCGAACGCCCCCATCAGCAAAACGACGCTTCCGTTCAGGAGAATCTCATGGAGCAGCTTTGCGCTGATCGGGAAGCGCGACGCGGTCATGCGCGGGGCGGCGATCGCGGACACCGGCCCCGAACGCGCCGCCAGATACAGCCCGGAGAGGATCGCCGGCGCCTCCATGATCGCGACGACCGCGACCATGTCGCCCGCGTAAGGCACCCCGGCCTCGCTGAGGAACGCCGCCCCGGCGACGAAGGTGACGACGCTGACCGAGCCGTAATGCGCCGCGACCGCGCCGGCGTCGATGGTCGACATCGCGGTCATGGCGCGCAGCATGGCGAAGGCCAGAAACGGGATCAGGAAGCTGAGCGCGGCGCCGGCGGCGAGCTTCGTCGCCACCTCGGCGGTCAGGCCGGTCTCGGCTAACGCCGCCCCGCCTTTGAAGCCGATCGCCAGCATCAGATAAAGCGACAGCGTCTTGGCCAGCGCCTCGGGCACGCTCAGCGTCGATCGCGCCAGGGCCGCGCCGAAACCAAGGGCGAAAAAGAGCGCCATGGGGCTCAGCAGATTCTCGGCGGCGAGCGCGAGCGCGTCGGTCATTGATCCGGCCCTTCCTGATCGGTTGTCGGCGTTGGCGGCGCGGCCCGCCCGCCGCGCGGCGGGCGGCGGCGATCGCCCTGTCTAGATCCTTCGTTTTGTGCGCCGCGGCATAAATGGCCGAACCGCCGTCAATTGCAATAAGCAGACGCAAAACGATGTGAACTGCTATAAGCAGACGCCGAGCAATCAGGGTGATCCCGACATGCTGAGCAAACCGATGCTGACGGTGCACGAGGTCGCCGATCTGCTGCGGGTGAAGGAGACGACCGTGCGCGGCTGGATCCGCGACCGCTCGTTACGGGCCGCGAAATTCGGCCGCGAATGGCGGATCGCCCAAAAAGACCTGGAAGCCTTCGTCACGGCGCGTCTGAACCGGCCCGTTGAAGACGCGGAAGACGGGTGAGCCCGCCCCCGTTTATGTAAGAGCCGCGGCCGGAAACGCCGGCCGCGATAACGGGCCCTTCGCATGACCGCCTCTCTCTCGCCCCCGCGGACCGACGCGGCGCGCGCGGCGCTGCTGATGACGGCCGCCATGGCCTTGTTCGCCGCCATGGCCGTCCTGGTGCGCGCGGCGTCCGAGACGCTTCCCACGCTCGAGGTGGTGTTTTTCCGCGTGTTTTTCGGCCTGCTGGCCTTCGCGCCGCTGATCGCTCGGCGCGGCCCGGCTTTGCTGCGCACGCGGCGGATCGGCGCGCATGCGGCGCGCGCCGCGATCGGCGCGGTGGCGATGACGTCGGGCTTCCTCGCCCTCGCCCTGATCCCGATCGCCGAGGCGACCGCGCTCGGCTTCACCGCGCCGTTGTTCGCGACGCTGGGCGCGGTGCTGGCGCTCGGCGAGCGGATCCGCGCCCATCGCATCGCGGCGCTCGGCATCGGCTTCGTCGGCGCGCTGGTCGTGCTGCGGCCCGGTTTCGAGGCCGTCAGTCTCGGGGCGGCGCTCGCGCTGCTGAGCGCGCTGGCGATCGCGGTCTCGACGCTGATCGTCAAGCGCCTGATCGAGACCGAACCCGCCGAAGCCGTCGCGATCTGGCTGATGGTGTTGATGACGCCGCTCACCCTGGTTCCGGCGCTGTTCGTCTGGGTCTGGCCGACGCCGAGCGAGCTTCTGCTGCTCGGGGCGTTGGCGGCCTGCGGATCGGCGGCGCATCTGTGCTGGACGCGCGCCTGGACCTTGGCCGAGATCGGCGCGCTGCAGCCGCTCGAGTTTCTAAAGCTGCCCCTGACGGCGGCGGCGGGCTGGGCGCTGTTCGGCGAGACGCCGGGTCTGGCGGTGTGGCTGGGGGGCGCGCTGATCTTCGCCGGCGCCGCCTATATCGCGCACCGCGAGGCCCGAGCGCCCGGCTCGCGCCGCGTCGCCGGCGCCGCCGGCGCGGGCCTCGAGCCGCGCGCGCCGCCGCCTGATCGGCGGTAACCGCGTTCGCTGCCGAATATTTAAGACAAAAACGGCATCTTCCTCGCACCGGTCATAGAAGATCCGTCGAGGAGGGCCTCCCGTGCTGACCGCTGGCATCCGCGCCGCCCGCCGGCGCGCGCGCGCGCTTCGCCGCGACCGCGGCGGCGCGGTGACCGTCGAGTTCATGCTGGCCCTGACGCCGTTTTTGATCCTGCTGCTCGGGATCATCGAGATCGGGCTGCTCGCCTTCAGCGGCGCGACGCTGCGCAACGGAACCTACGAGGCCGCGCGGATCACGCGCACCAACTCTCAGGGCTGCCTGACCCAAGCGCAGATTGAAGCGATCATCTGCGACAACGCGCTGTTCGCGCCGGCCTGCGACAGCCGCCTCGAAGCGACCCGGCGCGTGCTGGCGAACGGCTGGGGCTCGGACGCCGACGACCTGACCGGCGGCGCGCCGGTCGACGACGACAGCGCCGCCGGCGGCGACGTGGTGCTGGTGACCGCGACTTATGAGTGGCAGACGATTTCGCCGCTGATCTCGAGCATTATCGGCGACGAGAACGGCGAGATCAGTCTGACGCAGCGTTTCGTCTTCCAGAACGAGCCCTTTGCGGGCACGTCCTGCCCTATCTCCTAACAGTCGCCAATGCTTTACGGGAGATTGCGCATGCTCCGACGCGCGACCACGCTTCGACGCAGATTCGGCCGCGACCGCCGCGGCGTCGCGACCATCGAGATTGCGCTGATGTTGCCGCTGCTCGGCGTTTTGCTGATCGGATCGGTCGAGTTCGTGACCTATTCTTGGGCGATCGGCCGCGTGCATGACGCGAGCGCGACCGTGGGCGACTTGGTCAGCCGCAACAGCACGATCAACCAGGATCAGATCGGCGGGATCTTCCAGGCCGCCGACGTCGTGATCGAGGGCGATCAATCCGTCGGGGCGGCCAGCGCTTTGGAGGTCGAGGTGGTCTCGGCGCTGTCCTGTTGGTGCGACGTCGACGAAGAGACCATGTGCTATTACGCGCTGTGGAGCCACCGGTATTCCGGCGGCGCGACCACGAACGGCGTCGCGCAGGGAACTCAGATCCTCGCCATTCCCAGCGACCTGTCTCAGCAGGAAAACGAGAACATCATTTACACAACGGTGTCGTACGCCTTCGACCCCGACGTCAATCTTGTGTTGCCCGACACGATGTACGAAATGTTCGACCAGTCCTTCTTCCGCCCGCGCCGCTCGAATTTTGTCGAGCACACCGGCAATCAAGAGACGGACACGCCGGTCGATTGCTCGAATATCGAAGATGAATTCGGGATCACGCTTGGGACGTAAGGCGGCGACTTAGCGCCCCGTCAACACGCGGCGCTTCGCGGCGGGGCCGAGGGCCGGTCGCGCGCCTCGATCAACGCGTTGAAGCGGGCGATGAAGGCCTGTTTCGCCGCGTTCGGCCGCAGCGGCTCGAGCGAGACCAGATCGTTATCGAACGCCTCGATCACCCAATCCTGCGGCGGAAAATACGCTTCCGCGTCGTGTTTTTTGAAACCCGCCAAATGGAGCGCTTCGAGATAGGCCGCTGCGCGGTCGACCTTTTTGATCCGCCGCATCAAACTCGCCGTCGCGACCTCGCGCAGGTTGAAGGCGAACAAGATTTCATCAAAGATCGTCTTTTCCGTTTTCTTATATTCCGCGCCCATAATTGCTTTAAATGGGCTGATCAAATCGCCGATGACATACTCGGGCGCGTCGTGCAGCAGCGCCACCAGCTTTTGAGGCGCGCTCAAGCTGCGGCTCGAGAGCCCGAACAGCTGCTCGACCAGCAGCGAATGCTGCGCGACCGAATAGGCCCATTCGCCGTGCGTCTGACCGTTCCAGCGCGCCACCCGCGACAGGCCGTGCGCGATGTCGTCGATCTCGACGTCGAGCGCCGAGGGCTCGCTCAGGTTCAGGCATTTTCCGCTCAGCATACGTTGCCAGGGGCGCGGATCGGGCTTTTTTCGACCAGCAGCCATTGGGCCTCCTTCGCTCGGGCCGCGGACCATCGGGCAGCGCGGGCGGCTTGTCGAGGGGGGCGCGCCATGACGGCCCGCCACGAGGGCGCGCGCGTCAGGTGCGCCGGAAAATCAGCTTGATCCGGCGCCGGCCTCCTGAAAGACCCTGGCCGGAACGTCTGCGGGCCGTTCCGGACCGCGCCGGGGCCGCCGAGCGCCCGCCCAAAGAAAAAAGGACGACGCCCCATGAGCGCCAGCGATTACGCCGTCGCAGACATCTCGCTCGCCGATTACGGCCGCCGGGAGATTACGATCGCCGAGACCGAGATGCCGGGGCTGATGGCCAGCCGCGAGGAATTCGGCCCGTCGCAGCCTCTCAAAGGCGCGCGGATCGCTGGATCGCTGCACATGACGGTGCAGACGGCGGTGCTGATCGAGACGCTGACCGCGCTTGGCGCCGAGGTGCGTTGGGTGTCTTGCAACATCTTCAGCACGCAGGACGAGGCGGCGGCGGCGGTGGTGGTCGGTCGTCGGGAGGACGGCGGCACGGCGGAGTCGCCGAAGGGCGTGCCGGTGTTCGCCTGGAAGGGCGAGACGCTGGACGAGTATTGGTGGTGCACG
>CAZBIG010000035.1:0-13331 GCA_964491865.1 uncultured Neomegalonema sp.
GCTGACGCTCGCCACCGCCTATCGGATGCTGTTCGGCCACCGGCCGCACATCCTGCGGCCGGGCCAGAACGTGCTGGTCTGGGGCGCGTCCGGCGGCCTCGGCTCTTTTGGGATCCAGCTCATCAACACCGCCGGGGCCAATGCGATCGGCGTCATCTCGGACGAGACCAAGCGCGATTTCGTGCTCGGGCTCGGCGCGAAAGGCGTGATCAACCGGAAGGACTTCAACTGCTGGGGCCAGCTTCCGACCGTCAACAGCCCCGAATACAAAGAGTGGTTCAGCGAAGTTCGAAAGTTCGGCAAGGCGATCTGGGACATCACCGGAAAAGGGGTGAACGTCGACATCGTCTTCGAGCATCCGGGCGAAGCGACGATGCCGGTCTCGACCTTCGTGGTGAAGCGCGGCGGCATGGTCGTGATTTGCGCGGGCACGACGGGCTTCAATTTGACGATGGACGCCCGCTACCTGTGGATGCACCAGAAGCGGGTCCAGGGATCGCACTTCGCGAACCTGATGCAGGCGAGCCAGGCCAATCAGCTGATGATCGCGCGCCGGCTGGAGCCCTGCATGTCGGAGCTGTTCGAGTTCAAGGACATCCCGAAGGCCCACACCAAAATGATGAAGAACGAGCATCTGCCCGGCAACATGGCGGTGCTGGTCTCGTCGAAAACGCCGGGCCTGAAGACGCTCGAAGACGCCGCCGAGGCGGCCTGGGGCTGACGCCCGGGCCTCTCGCCGCGGCCCGCCCGACCCGAGACGCGCGCGTCCGGGTCAGGCGGCCTCGACCATTTGATCGCGACCGCCGCGTTTCGCTTCGTAAAGCGCGGCGTCGGCGCGGGCCAGCGCGGCCTCGATGCTTTCGTCCGGCCGGAACTGAGCCACGCCGCCCGAGATCGTGACCCGGACAGGGTCCCCGTCGCCGGTCGGAGTCTCTTGCGTCCGCACCCGTTCAAGAATGCGTTGCGACACCGTCTTCGCCGCCTCGAGCGCCGCGTTCGGCAGCAGCACGGCGAACTCTTCGCCGCCCAGCCGCCCCACGACGTCGTACGGGCGCAGAGAGCCGTTGAGCGCTCCGGCGACCGTTTGAAGCACGGCGTCCCCGACGCCGTGCCCGAAGCGGTCGTTCACCGCTTTGAAGTGGTCGATGTCGAGATAAATCACGCTGAGCGGGATGTCTCGACGCTGGGCGCGGTTCAGCTCGCGCTCGGCCCGGTCGAGAAAATGACGCCGGTTCGGCAGGCCGGTCAACGCGTCGACGGTGGCCAAGCGGATCAGCTCGTACTCGACTTCGGTGCGCCGGGCGATCTCGCGCTGCAGCTCTTCGTTCTGGCGTTTGAAGACGGTGATGTCCGACAGGGTCAAGGTGACGCCCACGCCGGTGCGGGCCGCGGTGATGCGCAGCCATCGGTCGCCGAGCTGAAACGTGATGTCGGTGGGCGCGGCCCCGTCGGCGACCGCGGCCAGCGAGTGCGACAGTCCGGCGTCGCGCACTTGCGGGAACACGCGCAGCAGCCGTTGATCCAGCAGCGCGTCCCGCGCGCCGTTCAGGATGGCCGCCGCTTGCGGATTGGCGAGCGCGATGCGGAAGTC
This sequence comes from uncultured Neomegalonema sp., assembly GCA_964491865.1. GTDB lineage: Bacteria > Pseudomonadota > Alphaproteobacteria > Rhodobacterales > Rhodobacteraceae > JBCBRF01. The sequence goes on from CAZBIG010000035.1 coordinate 1,592, forward strand.
GATGATCCGACCGGCCGCGTTTCGGATCGCCTCGAGCGCCATCACCCCGCAATGCGAGGTCTCGATGACGCCGGTGAGGATCTCGAGGCGCATGCGCATCGGCGCGTGCAGCGCCAACAGGCGATCGACGGCGCCGTCCGGACCCTTCAGCGGCAGCAACAAGCGCTCCCAGCTGGCTTTGCGGCCTTGCGGCGTCTTTTCGGTATGGACGGTGTAGATCGCCTCGCCTTCCTCGAGCGCCCGGCGGCACCAGTCGCGGTAGAAGCGCCCGAGGGCCCCGCCGGCCGCGTCGACGGGCGCGCCGGTCCAGTCGACGCCGATCTGGGCCGCCACGTTAGCGCCCACATGCGCATGGCTGAGGACGCCGCCCGGGCCAGGGGTCAGCAACAGAAGATCGTCTTTGCAAAGCGCGAAGGCTTCGGGCAGCAGCGCGGCTTCGCGCGGCGGCTGACCTGGTTCGCGGCACGCGCTCCACAACCCATAGAGCTCGAGCACGCGCGGATTGCGGATCTCTCGATCGGTGATGGTGCGCGTGTGGGTGTGCGAGATGGTCATGCTGGCGCTTCGGAAATATTGCCTCGACAACGCCCCTGGTGTCGCAGATTTGAGCTAAGCGTTTCCTAAAATTATGGCGGGTCTTTATTGCGCGATTTCAGAGATCATACAGCCACCAAATCGCGACGCTCGCGACAAATCCCGTCAATATGTTCAGCGGCGCGCCGAGGCGTAAGAAATCGGTGAAGCGATAGCCGCCCGCGCCATAGACCAACGTGTTGGTCTGATAGCCGATCGGCGTCGCAAAGCTGGCGCTGGCCCCCACCATCACGATCAACAACAGCGGTCGCGGATCATGGCCGAGCCGCAGCGCCAGATCGATCGCGATCGGGGCCATGATCACCGCCACGGCGTTGTTGGTGACGAGTTCCGTCAAGGCCGAGCACAGCAGATAGACGGCGAACAGCATCAGGAGCGTCGGCAGCGCTTCGATGGCCGGCCGCAGCGCGTCGACGATCATGGCGGCGGCCCCGCTGCTCTGCAGCGCGGCGCCGATGGCGAGCATGGCGTAGATCAGCATCATCAACGCCCCGTCGATCGACGCGATCGCCTCGTCCGCGTCGACGCAGCGCGTCGCCAGCACCAGCGCGGCCGCAATGACGGCGAGCGACAGGATCGGGGCCGCGTTGAAGCTCGCCAGGATCACCACCCCCAACAGCGCCGCCACCGCGATCGGCGCCTTATGGGGGCGAAAACTGCGCTCGGGCGCGTCGGTCAGGGGCACCAGCCCCAGATCGTCGGTCAGACGTTTCAGATCCTCCGGCGCGCCTTCCAGCAGGATCGTGTCGCCGACGTCGAGCGGGGTGGTCTCGAACCGCGCCGCCAGGTTCACGCCGCGTCGATGGCCGGCCAAGGGATAAACGCCGTAGCGCCGCCGCAAGCGCATCCGGATCAGCTGCTTGCCGAGCAGCCCGCTGCCGGGGCCCACAAGCGCCTCGAGCAGGGTCGAGCGCCGCGACTGCACCGTTTCGAGCCCGTCGCCGCGCAAATCGAGCATGCCCTCTTCGAGCATGGCGTTGAGGTCGGCGACGTCGGTGCGCATCACGATGCGATCGCCCTCGGCCAACACCACCTCGGCCAGGTTGCGTCGCAGCGATTCGTCGCCGCGCAGCACGTCGATCACCCGAATGCTGTTCTCGGCGAACAGCTTGCTGTCGACCAGCCGGACGCCGATCAGCGGCGAGCGCCGCCCGATCAGCGCCTCCATCACAAAGCGCGCGCCGCCCTTGCGCGCGGCGCTGCCGGCCAGCGAGGTCCGGTCCGGCAGCAGCGCCGGGCCCGCGATCGCGAGATACGCCGCGCCGGCCGCCGCGACGCACAGGCCGACCGGCGTGATCTCGAACATGCCGAAAGGCGCAAGCCCCGCTTCCCGGGCCACGCCGTCGACCAACAGATTGGTCGAAGTGCCGACCAGCGTGCAGACCCCGCCCAGGATCGTCGCATAGGACAGCGGGATGAGCAGCCGCGACGGGGCGGCGCCGAGCGCGCCGGCGAGGCTGATGGTCACCGGAATAAGCACCATGGCGACCGGGGTGTTGTTGACGACGCTCGACAGCAGCATGGCGCCGACGATCAGCATGACGACGGTCGCCGCCGGGCGGGTGGCGGCCTGTCGGCGGAGCGCGCGGCTGAACAGATCAAGCGCGCCGGTCCTGGCGAGGGCGCCGCTGATCACGAACATCGCGGCGATGGTCGCCGGGGCCGGGTTCGAGAGCACGCCCAGCATCGTGTCGGCGCTCAGCGGGCCGAGCGCCAGGAGCGCGGCCACCCCCAGCACGGCGGTCACGAACGGCGGAAACAGCTCCAGCACGAAGCCCGCGAAGACCGCCGCGAGCACGCATAAAGTGATCCAGGCGTAGGCGGTCTCGGGAATTGCCAGCAGCAAGATCAGCCTCTTCGCCCATGATCTCCGATCATGCGCCTTGACCGGGCCCGCGACGCGGGCGACCGACACCCTATGCAGTCCGCGCGCCACCGCCCAGCGCCGTCGCGCCGCGACCGCGCGGAAACGCGAGCGGGCGGCTTTTCAAATTTATTGAACGAACGGTCGAAAGCGGGCGGAGGCCAGAATAAGAGCCGTCGCGTTCGGCCGATAGCGGCCCACCAGCCCCGGCGTCCACAGAAAATCTTCCTCGACGGCGCCTTTCGCGAAGTTGTGGATGATCAGCGGCCGGCCGGTTTCCGGGTCCCGTCGGTCCGAAACCACGCCGATATGCGGCTCCGCCCCGTTGATCCGCCAGGTCAACAGATCTCCGGGCTCGAGCGCGCTCAGATCCTGCGGCAGCGGCGCGCGGGCCCCGATACGGTCGAGAAACTTTTCGAGATTGATCACGCGGCGATGGTCGATGTTCGGGTCCGGCGCGCGCAGGCCCCACGGGTCCGGGTATTCGACGAAGGCCTCGACCATGTCCTCATGCAGCAGACGCTGCAGATCGATCCCCGCCGCGTCGCGATAGGCGCGCACCACGAGGTCGGCGCACACGCCGCGATCGCGCGGCGGATCGCCGAGCGGATAGGCGATTTTCGCGTACCGCCCGTCATAGATCGTGGTCTCGCCGATCTGCGACCGGGCCGCGGCCACCAGCTCGGCGCGCAGCGCCTGCTCGACCCGTTGTTCGGCGCTGAGCGCGGGCGGCGCGCTCTCTTGCTCGAGCGCGCAGGAGGACAGGGCCGCAAAGGTGACGATTGCGCAGGACTTCCCGACGGCGCGGGTCGCTCGCCGCCAGCGGGGGATCGGCGTCTGACGGCCCGAGGATCGGCGACGGCCGCGCCCGGCCGGGTCCGCGGCGCTTCCCGTCGCGCCAACGCGCGCATGCACGGCGGCCGGCGCGGCCGGCCCCTCCCTCACGATCATGGCGCTGTCCCCGCCTTGTAATTCCCCTTCTAACGGGATCGTGACGGAAAAAGCGTTGAAAAGAAATCGTTTTTTGAGTTGCCCACAGGCCTGGGCATAGGTTTGGGGATAACCGCGCTTGGGCGGCGGCGCTCAGACCGCCCCCCGTGAGGCCGAGTCCCGTTAGACCGCCTTTCGTTAGACCGCCTCTTGGAACTCCGCGTCGGGCGAGAGCAGCTCGCCCGAATCGCCCGGCTCGACGATCTGCGCGTCCTCGGCGTCGGCGACGATGAAATAGCCGGCCAGTTCGCTCAAGCGCGCGGCGGTCCCTTCGAGCTCCCGCGCCCGTCCGGCGCTCTCGTCCGCGACCACGGCGTTGGCTTGCGTGATTTCGTCGATCCGGCCGATCGCCAGCGAGATTTGCTCGAGACCGGTCGCCTGGTCCACCGCGGCGGTCGAGACGCTCGCCATCGTCGCCGACAACTGCGAGATCGCCTCGCCGATGCTGCCGAGCGCTTCGCCGCTCTGGTCCACCAGCCGCACGCCCTCGGACACCTGCGCGCTGCTCGACGCGATCAGGTCCTTGATGTCGCGCGCGGCGTCGCCCGAGCGTTGGGCCAAGGCCCGAACTTCGGACGCGACCACCGCGAAGCCTTTCCCGGCCTCGCCGGCGCGCGCCGCTTCGACCGCGGCGTTCAGCGCCAGCAAATTGGTCTGAAAGGCGATCGAGTCGATCACGCTGACGATTTCCGAGATTTTCGCGGATCCCTCGGAAATCCGGCCCATCGCGGCGACCGCGGCGTTCACGACGTCGCCGCCGCGCGCCGCGCGCTCTCGGGCGTCGTCGGCGATGCTCTCGGCGGCGCGCACGCTGGCGAGGTTGTTCTTCACGGTGTCGTTGATCGCGGCGACCGTGCCGACGGTCTCTTCGATCGCGCGCTTCTGCTGCTCGGCCCGCTCGGCCAAGCTGTTGGCGTCGACGGCCATGTTGCCCACAGCGACGCGCAGGCCGTCGCTGACGGCGTTGATCTGGCGCATGGCGTCCGACATTTGGTCAAGCGAGGAGTTGAGCTGCTCCACCAGCGTCTGGAAATCGCCCTTGTACCCGCCCGTCGCTTTGAATGTCAGGTCGCCCGCAGCCATCGCCGAAACGGCCCCTTCGATATCGGCGAACAACGACGCAATGTTGTCGAGCAGACTGTTCAACGTGTCCGAGACCAGGATCAGAAACTTGTTCCGAACTTTGCTCGGATCCGCCACGCTCGGAACGCGGTAGAACAGGTCGCCTTCGCTGAAATTTTCAATCAGCTGCCGGACGCTGTCCTCGATCTGCGTCTCGAACGAGATCTCGTGGAGCAGGATCGAGACGCCCAGCCGGTCGCCGTCTTCGTTCAGGATCGGCACGAAGGTGCCGGCGAACAGTCGGTCCCCATGGTCGAAGCGCACGCCCACACGCTCCGAGAGGGCGTGCAGCCCGCCATGCTCGTCCAAAGCGGGCGCGAAAGACTCGCTCAGCGTTTCGAGCCATGTCGGCGCGTCGAGCGGCTCGGCCCCGTCCGCGCCGGTCAAGCCCTGGAGCGCGGAAAACTGCTGGTTCGCATACGCCAGCCGATTGTCGGCGTCGACGATCGCCACGCCGGCGCTGAACACGTCAACGGTCGCCCTCACGCGGCGCATCTCGGCCCCGCTCGACGCGATGCGCGACAGCGAGCGGGCGATCTCGCCCAACGGGTCGTTGCGGTCCGCGCCCGGGACGGTCACGCTCGCGGCCCCGGCTTCGATTTGCCGGATGGCGATCGCCAATCCCGCCATATGCGTCTGCTGGCGGCGGATCACGAACAGGCAGATGGCGAAGGTCGCCAACAGCACCGCGACGATCGCGAGCGGGATCCAGAGCAGCTCCGCCCGCTTGCGCGCCGCGAGGGCGCGCTCGCGCTCGGCGAGCGACGCGCCGATCGAGGTTTCGACGACCGCCACGGCGTCGATCGCAGCGGTGGACGCCTCGAACCAGGCTTGCGCCGCCCCGTCCGCCAGCGCCGCGCCCGACGCGGCCTGACGGGCCGAGGCCCGGGCGGCTTCAAGGGCCTTGGCGGCGTCGCCGTCCCGCGCCGCGTCGAGCTCGGCCCGCATCTCGGCCGGCATGGCGCGGGCGGCGCGATCCAGCAGCCGTTCCGCCTCTCTGGCGCGCAGCTCGAGGCGCGCGAGACGCTCTTCGGTGAACCGAGCGCCGCTGAAGCCGATCGCGCCTTCCGCGCGCGCCAGCCCCGCATAATCGAGGCCGAGACGCAGATCGGCGAGGGCGCGCGTCAGTTGACCGAGGTCGCCCTCCTCGCCGATCCCGGGCGCGAGCTGGGCGGCGTCGATGAGCCGCCGAACCGCGTCGGTGTAGACCGCGAGCGCTTGGTCGGGCGCCGCCGAGCCCGAGTCGGTCGCGGCGCGAAGCGCGTCGATCTCGTCCAGGGCGGCGCGGGCGTCGGCCCACCAGGAGGTCAGCCGCTTGACCGCCGTCGCATCGAGCGCGCCGTTGCGCGCCGTCTCGAGCCGCTCGACCAGTTTCGCTTCGGCGTCCTCGGTCGCGCGCCGCGCTTGGCCGAGAGCGTCGCCGAACGCGCCGCCCGAAAGCAGCCCGGCGGACAGGCCGCGCTCGATTTGGATGCGATAGGCCAAGCGCGAAGCCTGATTGGCGACCTCTTGGATCTCGCTGACGGCCACGAGGCGGGCGTGCTGATCGCGCACGTCATGGATCAGTTTCGCGGCGAGAGCCGTCGCCAACAGCGTCGGAAGGGCGACGGCGGCGTAGAATTTAAGCGGCGCCAGGCGCGTCAGCACGCGCCGCGCGATCGTCGCATAATCCGCGCTCCAAGCCATAAACGAACTCCGTCCGCTCGAAGAAAACTCTCTCGCTTAAATAATGCGGCAGAAAAATCTCGTATCGGTTAAGGGAGGAAAGTAAAAATTGCCTCTATTTCGAGGCTTAGCTTGCCCAATCCGTCAACTTTCCCAGCGCCGAGCGCGGCAGCGCGGCGCCGATGTCGAAGCGCGCCGGGCGGGCCGGGGCGTCGAGGCTGTCGGCGCAGTGGCGGGTCAGCGCCTCGCGGATCGCGGCGAGAGCCGCCGGCTCGAGCTGCGCGTCTTTGGGCACGATGAAGGCCTTCAGGCGCGCGTCGGCGCCGCCGGCCTCGTCGAGACGCACCGCCGCGTCGGCCACGGCGCCATGCGCCAACAAGACCTCGCGGACGACCGCCGGGTCGACGTTGACGCCCGCGACCTGCACCACGCCGTCGCGCCGCCCCGCGGGGCGGAACCGCGCGGCGTCGTTCCAGTCGAGGCGATCCGGCGGCGCGACCTCTTCGCCGCCGTCGCGCAGCAGGGCGGCGTTCGCGCTCCGGCGCCAACCCGGCAACAGCTCGAAGGGCGCGGTCCCGCTCTCGCGCGCCCCGACGCCGGCGGTTTCCGACGAGCCGTAAAGCTCGATCAGTCGCAGGCCTGACGCGCTCGCGCGCTCCCAGAGCGCCGCCGGCGCCGGCGCCGCGGCCGTGAGGCCGACCAGGTTTTCAGGCGGCGTGGGGGCGTCGCGCAGCAGACGTTCCCAATGGAACGGCGCGGCGACCACCAGGTCCCCCGCCCGCGCGCCGCGCAGCGAGGGCGGTTTGACCCGCGCGTCCACCAGCTCGAGCTCGAACCGCGCGGGCGCCAGCGCGGAGAACAGAAAGCCGTAGATGTGATGCGGCGGGGTCCAGGCGATGATGCGCGCGCGCGGGCCGATCCGCGCCCAGACGGCGTCGACCTCGGCGGCCAGTCGCGCGACCAGATGCGTCGTCGGCTTCGGGGCCCCGGTGGTCCCCGAGCTGCGGAAGGTCAGCCGCTCCGCGGCGCGTTCCAGCCCGGCTTCGACGATCTCGCTCCAGTCGCCGAGCGTGCGGCGGACGAGCAGATAGTCTTCGACGCCGCTTTCGTGGAGATGGAAGAATTCGTTGACGCGGGCGGCCAGATCAAGGCGTCCCAAACTGTCGACGCCGATCCCGTCTTCGTCGATCTTGGTCTCCGGGCCCCAGCCGGCCCAAACGCCGAGATCGACCGCGCGCTTTCGCGCGCGGCCGAGCTCGTCGGCGACCAACGAGACGACCAGCCGGTCGATCTCTCCGCGTCTCAACATCGCCTTAGCCGGCGAAGTCCTGAGCGGCCAGGCGCTCGCTGGCGTTGTTCGGGCTGACCTTCTCCAGATCGGCCAGAACGTCCGACACCAGGCCGCGATACTGGGCGCGCGCCTCTTCGACCCGGGCCCGCAGCGCGAGCGCCTGGAAGGTGAGGTCGGCCAGCGACGCGTGGGGGTCGTCGAGCGCCACGGTGACGCGGACGTCGTCCGCCGGCTCGTAGGCCTCGAGCGCCGAGAGGGCTTCTTCGAAGCTGCCCACGTGCATCACCGTGAACCGCTCCGGATCGTCGTCCGACTTGGTGAACATCCGGACGTCGACCACGAAGCTCTGGTCCGCCAGCCGGTAGAGATTGATCTCGTACCATAGCGGCGTTCCGACGACAAAGCTCATCGCCGAGCTGATCTGCACGCCGCGAAAGCTGACGGGGCGCGCTCCGGTGCGGCGCAGAACGAACTCCGCGCCCTGGTCGCCGATGTCGACTGGCGCGGGCGCGCCAAGATCGTAGGCGTTCATTCCATCCTCCAATAAAGTTGCGGGGCCTCGGACGTGTTGGGAGCCGGCCGGTCAGACGCCGGCCGACGTCTCGCCACGGCTTAGGCGCGCTTCACGAACAGCCAGCAGTTTTCGCCGCCGGCGTTCGCCTTCAGGTGGATGCGGACTTTGACCGGCTTCATCTTGTACTCGAAGGTGTAGTCAAACATCGTGTTGACTTGGCCGGTCTGCGCGAACTTCAGGAACTCGCCGTGGAAGCGCTTGCCCTTGGCGCAGGGAGCGATTTCGTTGAAGAAATCTTTGCCCATCACTTCGGCCGGGTTGCGGCCCGCGATGATGCCCTCAGCGGCGTTGTACTTGACGATTTTGCCCTGACGGTTGAGCAGGATCGCGCCAAACGGCAGCTTCTCGGCCCGCTGGGGCTCGCGCTGCAGGATGTTGTCGATGTCGTTGGCGCCGAACGGGATGATTTCCATGTCTCAGGTCTCCAAGTCTGATCAGTTGAGGGGCGCGGCGCTCAGGCCTGCGGCTCGTCGCGAAGGAAGCTGTCGTTGCGGGTCAGGGACATGTCGACGATGCGCTGCATCGGCGTTTCGTCGCCAGAGCGCTTGACCGACGAGACCCAACGATAATCGAGGGTGCCGAGCGACACGACGCACTGCGGCAGCGCCTCGAACCGGGCGTTGCTCTCGTACTTGGCCGCGTCGACGTCGACCTCGCTCGCCTCGCCGAATTCTTTCAGCATCTCGAGCTCGTCGAGCTTTCCGTCAGAACGCAGCTTCTCGGTCTGGGCGAGAATCTCAGCGGCTGCTTCCAGCACCCACTCGACGTACGGGCCACGCACGGTCAAATCGAGCTCTGGAAAAGAAAACTCGAAGCGCCCTGCGTGCTTCCTCAAAGTTCCGAGTTCATCCATCTCAGATCGAAGCTCCTTCTTGCAGTCGAACTAACGACGACTTTGCGCGGCGTCGATCTTTGACGCTGTTCAACGCCGTCAAATGCTGGCGGACGCAGAATGCGGCTCGGGTCAGAAAAATTCGGTTACCGCAACAAAGAAAATTCGCGGTGTTTTATTCAATTGCGCATCAGTCGTGCGCCAAGCGGCGCACTGTTCGCGGATGCGGAACAGTGCGCCGCCAGGGCGTTCAGGCCGGCGGCTGCGCCCGCAGCGCGGCGGCCATGGCCTCGATCTCGGCGTGCAGGGGACGATCGGACAGCAGCGGCGGGCAGGTCTCGCGGATCTGCTCGGCCAGGCGCGCTCCGGGGCCCGACAGGCGTTCGGGGCCGACCAGGTCCGCGCCCTGCGCCGCCGCGATCGCCTGGATCGCCAACACCCGCTCGGCGGCGTCCAGCACGCGCGCGCAACCGCGGGCGGCGATGGTGCCCAGGCTGACCACGTCTTGATTGGCGGCGTTGGTCGAGATCGACTGGGTCGAGGCCGGGCCGCCGAAGGCCCGCATCTCGGCGACGAGCGCGCTCGCGGTCACCTGCGCGCCCATCAGCCCGCTCTCCAGCCCTTCTCGGCCCCGGTTCAAAAAGGCGGGCAGACCCCGGTTGCGCTTTTCGTCCGTCAGGCGCGCGATCTGGCGCTCGGACAGCACCGCGGTCAGCACCACCGCGTTCTTTAGCGCGTCGCTGGCCAGGGCGACGTGGCAGCCCATGAAATTGCCGCCATGCGCCGCATAGGGCGGCTGTTCGGCGAACACCGGATTGTCGCTGGCGCTGTTCAGTTCGCGATCGACGGTCTGGTCGTGCCACAGGGCGGCGTCGCGCGCGGCCCCCAGAATTTGCGGCGCGCAGCGGATCGAATACGGATCCTGCAACGCGATCGGGTCTTTCGGCGGCGCGGCGTCCGACGGGGGCAGGATCCGCCCGGCGGCGCGGCGCGCGTCGATCCGCGGCGCTTCGGCGACGCGGGTCCGCAACGCCGCCGCGGCGCGCGCCTGACCCGGGTGCGGGCGGGCCTGCTCGAGGATCGGGTCCCACGCTTCCGAGCGGCCCTGCAGCAGTTCGGCGTGCAGCGCGGTCAGCGCCTCGGCCCAGTCGAGCAGCCGCCCCGCCCGGGCCGCGTTCAGCACCGCGATCCCGGTCATCGCCGCGGTGCCGTTCACCAGCGCCAGCCCGTCGCGGGCGTCGAGCGTCAACGGCGGCCGGTCGATCCGCGCCAGCCCCGCCGAAGCCGAAACGCGCGCGCCGGCCTGATCGAGAAACCAGCCCTCGCCCATCAGGGCCAGCGCCAGATGCGACAGCGGGGTCAGATCGCCGCTGGCTCCGACCGTGCCCTTCTCCGGGATCCAGGGCGCGAGATCGCTGTTCAACAACGCCAGCAGGCTTTGGGTCATCGCGTCCGACGCGCCGGACCAGCCGCGGGCGATCGAGGCCAGCCGCGCGAGCGCCGTGGCGCGCGCTTCGGCCCAGGGCATCGGCGCGCCCACGCCGCTGGCGAGATGGTAGATCAGATTGCGCTGGAGCGTCTCGACGTCTTCGGGACGCACCAGACGGTCGGCGAGCGGGCCGAAGCCGGTGGTGACGCCGTAGACGACCCGGCGCTCGTCGATGGCGGCGGCGAGGCGCCGCTGCGCGCCGGCGATCCGGGCGCGCGCCGTCGGACCAAGCGCGATCGCCAGTTCGCCTCGCGCGACGCCCGCGGCCTGCTCGAGCGCGATGCCCTCGTCCAGAACCGCGGCGTCCGCGGCCGTGTCCACCAGTGAAGCGAGCGAAAGCGCCATTGAAATCGTCCCGAGCAGCGCCGCGTCCTGAGCGGAGGCGGCTGACGGGTTTCGGCCTGCCACGCCCGGGTTAACGAGACGCGAACGCGGTCGCTTCCGGATTTTTGTTCGCTTTCACGTCCTTATAAATTCGGGTCTCGAAAACCCGTCAAATTTTATCGAAATTCAGGTCTCGAAACCGCCTAAAGGCTCAGCAACTTCTTAACTAACTTCGTCGAGCTTTGGGGTCGCCGCCGGCCTCGCCGTCGCGGCGAGCGCGTAACCCCTGCTCCGAAGGTGAATCCTATGGCTATTGAGAAGAGCGTCGCGTCGAGCAGCCTCGCCGAGGTCGTCGATCGCATCCTGGACAAAGGCGTCGTCGTCGACGCGTTCGTTCGCGTGGCCCTGGTCGGCATCGAGCTGATCGCGATCGAGGCCCGCGCGGTCATCGCGTCGGTCGAGACCTGGCTGAAGTACGCCGAGGCGATCGGTCTGACTGTCGACCCGCAGGCCGCCTGAGGCCTGTCGGCGACGGCCCGGCGCGTCCCGGGCCGTCGCCGAGCTCCTTTTGTTTGGTCATTAGAGAACGACAGGTTTTTCAGATGACGTCCGCGCCCTCGTACAAAACCCGCGCCCAAGAAGTCCGTCGCGCCGCGCGCGAGCGCTTGGCGTCGTTGCGGGCGGCGCGGCGGAAACCCGCAGACCTCGCGGCGTCGGCGCCGGTCGTCGGCCCCGAGGCGGACGCGCCGTCGATGGCCGCCTCCATGGCCCCGTCCGCGGCGGCGCTGGCGTTCGTCGACTCCGTCGCCGAAACCGGGGGCTTCGAAGACGGGGCGGGCGAGGCTCGGTTCGACGCCGACGACGCCCCGACCGAGCCGGAGGCGCCGGGCCCGCTCGAGGAAGCCTCGGCGCCGGCCGAAGAGGCGCTAATCGACGCGGCGCCGATCGACCCGGCGCCGGCGGACGCGGCCCCGGTCGACGCGGCGCCGAGCGAC
>CAZBIG010000036.1:0-13251 GCA_964491865.1 uncultured Neomegalonema sp.
ATGTTGCTCGGCGAGGACGGCGCCGACACGCTCGAGGGCGGCGACGGCGACGACGTGTTCGAGGGCGGCGCGGGCGACGACAGCATCGTCGGCGGCGCCGGGAACGACGCCTGGCGTGCGTCGGCGGGCGCGGGCGCGATCAGCACCGTCGACCGGACCGCGGGCACGATCACCGACGGTCTCGGCGGGGTCGACACGCTGGTCGACATCGAGACGGTGATCGGCGGCGAGGCGAGCGACACTCTCCAGGGCCGCGGCGGGGCGCAACGGTTCGACGGCGCCGGCGGCGACGACGCGCTGCGCGGGTTCGCGGGCGACGACACGCTCTATGGCGGGTCCGGGAACGACGACCTGGTCGGCGACGACGGCGCCGACCTGCTCGAGGGCGGCGACGGCGCGGACACGCTCGACGGCCGCGCCGACAATGACAGCCTGTCCGGCGGGGCCGGCGACGACATGTTGCGCGGCGACGCCGGCGACGACACGCTCGAAGGCGGCGACGGCGACGACGTGTTCGAGGGCGGCGCCGGAAACGACAGCATCGTCGGCGGCGACGGGAACGACACCTGGCGCGCGTCGGCGGGCGCGGGCGCGATCACTTTCAACCGGGACACCGGTAGAATCGTCGATGGTCTCGGCGGCATCGACACGCTTTCCGGGATCGACACGTTGATCGGCGGCGACGCAGCTGACGATTTTAAGGGCGTCAACAGAGCGGAACGGCTTGACGGCGGCCGCGGCGACGACACGCTCCGCGGCCGTCAAGGTGAAGACACCCTGATCGGCGGAGACGGCGACGACAGCCTGTTAGGCGGAATCGACAACGACGTCCTGATCGGAGGAGCGGGGGTCGACCAGGTCGACGGCGGCGACGGCGTCGATGACTGGCGCGCCGGCGACGACGCCGGCAGGGTGGTGATCGACTTGCGGGAAGGTCGCGAAATCCAGGACGACGGTTATGGGAATCGGGAAGCCCCCTCCCGAGTCGAGCGCTGGTTCGGCGGCGGCGCTGACGACGATGTGAGCGGCAACAACCAAGCGAACGCGCTCGGCGGCGGCGGCGGCGCCGATACGATCCGCGGCTTTCAAAGCGACGACACGCTGTTCGGCGGCGAAGGCGCGGATCTTCTCGAAGGCGATAGCGGCGCCGACCGGCTTTACTCGAATTCGGACGACCTCTCCGAGTTTGACGCATCGTCCGGCGTCGGCGTCGGCATCGATGAGAACGACGACGTCACCGGCGGCGCGGTCGACCGGCTCGAGGGCGGCGAGAGCGGCGACACCCTGGTGGGCACCAGCTATGGCAATGTGCTGATCGGCGGCGACGGGGCCGACGTTTTCTACGCGAACGGCGTCACCAACATCATGTATGGCCGGGGCGAGAACAGAAACGGCGATGGCGATCGGGATATTTTCATCCTAACCGATGACGTCTACCACACGGGCGACGACGGAGTAGTCACCTTTATCATCGTCGGCTTCGAAAGCCAGAACGAGGATAAGATCGACGCCAGCGATTTGGGCATCACGAATCTTGATGGTTGGACGGTCGAAAGCGACAAGGCGAGCTACAGTGTCGCGAAGAAAAATCTGGATGACGAAGATATTACCATCCAAATCCAAATCATCAAATCGGACGGCAGCGGAGATTTCACAAATACGCTCGACAGTGACGACTTTTTAAGCGCGGCCGACAGCCCGGATATTTTCGGGACCTAGACAGGCGCGGGCGGGGCGCTTCCGCCCGCCGGCGGCCGGTCTCGGCCAAAACCGTCGGCGAAACCGTCGGCGAGACCGTCAGATCAACGCGCCGTCCCCGGCGAGGCCGGGGGCGGGGTGGCGCGGCGGGTCTGGTTGGGCGACCGTTTGGCTTCGCAGGGCGTCGGCTCGATGGCGGCGCTCCTGGTCGTCCATGCGGTCGACAACGCCTCAGAGCTGAGCCTTTGCACACCCTTCTTTAAGTAAACATGGCGCCTGATCAAATTCAATCCTTTCAAAATTGACCAGTTTACGGAGCTTTCAGAGTTCTTGAATAGGTTATATAGACTTTTTAACGGAGGCGTTCATGAAGGTTCTCAAAATCTTGGCGATCGCGGGACTGGTTTCGGCGGCGGGGGCGGCGGCGGCGGCGCCGCCGCTCGGCACCAAGGAAGAGGCGCGCCGCCTCGCCGAGAAGCTGGTGGAGATCATCGACGCCGAGGGCGTCGACGCCGCGACCAAAGCGCTCTACGACCCGGCGCAGCCGTTCATGAGCACGCGCATGGGCGTGAACCTGTTCCGCGGCTCGGTGGTGATCGGCGACAATCGCGAGCCCGAAACGGTCGCGGCCGCCTATGACGAAACCGAAGACCTCACCGGCGAACCGGTTTGGCCCCGCATCTCGGCGGCGGCCGACAAGGCCGACGACGCCGTGCTGAAGTGGTATCACTACGATACGCAAGAGGTTTACGACTTCAAATGCTTCAGCATGCGCGCCAGCCGCGACGACGGGCTGGTCATGATCTGCCGCTGAGCCGATCGGGCGCGACCGGCGCGCGCTCGGCGCGGGCGTGATCCGGCGCGGCCGATAACACTTCGTTGCAGCCAAACGGATATCCTTCCTCAGCGGGCTCGAGCGGACGCGCGCCGCCCGGGCCCGCCGCGTGATGACGCCGCCGCAACGGCGTCGACCGCGCGCGCATCCGGAACCCGATAGGCTGGCCTGCGATCATGAGGCTCCTTAAGCGTGCGACAGAACCGCGACGACGGCCCGAGGCGCACATCGCCGCGCGCCTGACGCTCGCGCTTGCGCTGATCGTCGTCGGGGTCGTGTCGATCGGCGCGCTGGCCTGGAGCGCGATCGGGTCGCTCCGCACCTCGGTCGAGCGTTGGGCGCTGATCGAGGCGGTCGACGACGCGCGCCAGCATCTGCAAAGCGTGATCGCCGACGAGGCGCGGTCCGACGGCATGCGCTTCAACCAAACAAAAATCGACGCCGCGTTCTCGGCGCTCAACGCCCGGATCGGCCGACTCCGCGCCTTCGACGAGACGGACCGCTCGCTGGTGCTGAGGGCGTCGCGGTCCACCGAGAAGGCGCGCGACGCGTTCGAGCGCGCCGTGGCCGAGGAAACGCGGGCGACCGAAGCGCTGGCCGCGCTCGATACGGTCGTCGAGCGGCTCTCGGCGCAATCCAGCGCGCAAGCGGGCGAGGTGCGTTGGGCCGCGGCGCAGTCCGCCAACCGATCGCGCGCCCTCGAAGCCTCGCAGCGCGAGGGCTATTACCGGATGCGCGCGCTGATGGAGTCCTCCTTGGCCGTCGAGCGCATCCGACAGCGGCTCGACGCGTTCAATCGGGTCGATTTCAGGCCGTCCGGCGCCGAGCTTCTGACCTCGCTCGGCGATCTGCCGGCGGATTGCGGACGCGCCCCGACCGAGGCGGCGGCTCCGTGCTCGCCAAGCACGGCGCGCCTTCGGGCCGAAATGGACGCGCTCGGTCGGGCGACAAGCGGGGCGGTGTCGCGCGCGGCGGTCAAAAAAGTCTCTTGGGCGGCCGAAGCGTATCTGCGCGCGTCGAACAGCGCCTTCGCGCAGCTGCGGCGCGAGCTGGATGTGGCGGTCGACAACGCGAAGACCGAACGCGAGCGCACGGCCGCGCTCTACGAGCGCGAGCGGGGCCTGGTGCGCTTCAATCGCGCGATCATCCACGCGCGAACGCTGACCGACCGACTGCGGCGCGCCCGCCTGGCGGACTTCACGCAATTGAACCTCGGCATGCGCGGGGCCCTGACCCAGCTGCGCACCCGCGGCGCGGCTTTGTTCTCGGCCGAAGCGGTCGGCGCGCCGGCGTCGACCGACATGCGCGCGGCGGTGCGCGCGATCGAAGACGCTTGGACGCGGGCGCTTCAGGCCGCCGAGGGCCGGCGACGGAGCGCGCGCGACATGGACGCCGCGCTGACCACCATGGGCCGAGAAATCACCGCCGTCATCGACCGGATCCGCGGTTCGGCCAACCACGACATCGACGTTTTCGCGTCGCTGACGGCCACCGTGCTGATCAGCGTGGTCATCGCGGTGATCCTGCTGGCCTGGATCGCGTATCATCGCGTCGCTCGGCCTCTGGGCCAGGTCACCGAAGCGATCCTGTCGCTGGCGCGGGGCGACTTGGGGTCTCGAGCCGGCTTTCGAGGCCAGGGCCACGGACGCGCCTTTCGCCGGCTGTTCTCCGCCATCGAAAGCCTGCGCCGGGCGAACCTCGAGCGGCTGGACCTGGTTCGTAGCAACGCCGACGCCGAGCTGCGGCTCAGCCGTCAACGCGCCGAGGCGGCGCAGCTCGAGATCGAGCTGCGTGAAGAGCAAAAGAAGATCGACTTCTTTCGCCGCGTGATCTCGATCGTCAGCCACGAGTTGCGGACGCCGCTGTCGATCATCGACGGCAACGCTCGGCGGGTGCTTCGCAAGGCCGGCGCGATCGAGGCGGGCGAGTTGGCCGAGCGTATGGAGCGCGTCCGAAGCAGCGTGACCCGCCTGACCGGCATGATGGACACCTTCCTGTTGAGCGCGAAGATCGAAAGCGGAAAGCTCGATTTTCAGCCGACCGAGCATGATCTGCGGGCGCTTGTGGCCGACGCCTGCGCCCAGCAGGCGGAAGCGACGCCGAGCCACCGCATCGAGGCCGAGCTGGAGGGGGCGCCGACCCGGTATCTGGGCGACGCGCGCTTGCTGCGGCAGGCGGTCGCCAATCTGCTGTCGAACGCCGTGAAATACTCGCCCGACGCGGATCGCGTGGCGATCCGGTGCGAAAGCGTCGGGGACGACGTCCTGATCTCGGTCCGCGACTGGGGCATCGGCATCCCGAAACAGGATCTGAAGCAACTCGGCGCTCAGTTTTTCCGGGCGTCGAACCATGGCGAGATCATGGGGACGGGCGTGGGGCTGCATCTGGTGAAGTCGGTCGCCGACGCGCATGGCGGGGCGCTCAGCGTCGAGTCGGAGGTCGGCGCAGGCTCGGTGTTCACAATCCGGCTGCCCCGAGCCGACATGGGAACCGCCGACGACCCGGCCGGCGACGCGGAGCTGGCCGCCTGACGGCGCCCTGAAGAGCGCGCGCCCGCGTCGGCGCCCTGTGGCGCGACGGCGACCCGACCGGCGCCGATCTCGGACGCGCCCGACGCCCGACGCCCGACGCCCGACGCCCGAAAAACGCGGGCCGTCGGCTCGCGGGCGTCAATGCGAACGGCCCAGAGCCTCGCTTCGGCGCCCGATCAACTGCAGATCTGAGAGGATGGGCCGACGGGCGGCGCGCGCGACCCTCAGGTCTCGACGAACCGCCCCTCCCGCTTCCGACCGCTTGCTGGCGATCAGGCGCTCACCCGCGCGCCGCTCGCCGCGGCTTCCTGCGCCAGCATTTCTTCAAAGTCGGCCGCGGGCAGTGGACGCGCGTGCAAAAACCCTTGCGACTTATGACAGCCGATCGAGCGCAGGAAGTCGAATTGCCAGTCATACTCGACGCCCTCGGCGATGACCTCGACGTCCAGCGCGCGGCTGAGGCGCGTGACCGTCTCGACGATGTGTTTGGCCCCGTCGTCGTCCTCGCGCTTCGGCATCAGCGCGCGATCGAGCTTGACGCTGTCGATCGGCAACTCGCGCAGCGCGTTCAAATTCGCATGGCCTGAACCGAAATCGTCGAGCGCGATCCGCACGCCCGCGCTCTTCAATCGCCCGATCGTCTCCCGGGTCCGGGCGATATCGGCGATCGCGGCGGTTTCGGTGATCTCGAGCTGGAACTGCGCGGGGTCGAGGCCGGCCTGATCCAGGCGCCACAAGATCCGATCGGCGAACGCGCTGTCCTCAAAGGCGATCGGCGCGCTGTTGCACGACAGGCGCAAGGCGGGGCCGGAGGCGTTCAGGCGCGCGAAGATCGCGGCGGCCTTGCGCAGAATGATGTCGTCGAGCTGTACGATGTGGCCGGAACCTTCGGCGAGCGGCAGAAACGCGATCGGCGGGATCAGACCGCCGTCGGCTTTGCGCCAACGGATCAGCGCCTCCGCCCCGACCGTGCGGCCGGTCGCGACATCGATTTGCGCCTGCAGGAAGGGCTCGAAGACGTCTTCGTCGCGGATCGCGTCCTCGAGCCGCTCGAGCGCGGCCTGATCCTCGCGGCCTTTCTCGCGCATCTCCGCCGCGAACTCGAGCGGTCTGCCGCCGCGCGGGGCCATGCTGCTCGCGATGCCCGCCGCGCCCAACAGCGCGCCGCTCGTTCCGCCGTGGTCGGGCGCGTAGGCGACGCCGCCCACAGGCTGAGCGGCGATGCGAAAATCGCCGAAATCAAGCGGCTCGGCGAAGACGGACTCGATCCGCCGCAACAGGCGGCGCGCGATCCGGTCATCCGGCGCGCGAATGCCGACGACGAATTGGTCGAAGCCCGGTCGACCGGCCACGACGAAAGAGCCGAACGCCGCATCCTCGCCGATCGACCGTTCGAGCAGCTGGTTCAACCGGGCGGCGATCTCGACAGCGGCGTCGCGGGAGGCCTGTTCGTCCAGCATGTCCTGGATCCAGCTGAGCCGCGGAAAGGTCAACAGCGCGACCATGGTGCGGGGGGCTGGCGCGTCAGCCTCGCCGTTCTCCTCGCCGGAGATCCGGAGCGCGCGGTCGATCTCGCGCGCGACGCCGGCGCGGTTAAAAAGCCCGGTCTCCGGATCCCGATAGGCGAGCGCCTCCAACTCGAACGCGCGCGCGCGGAGCCGGTCGATCATGCGCCCAAGCGCCTGGCCCAAGCGCCCGATCTCGTCGTTCTTGTCCGCCAACGCCGGCAACTCGGCTTCCCCGTCGCGGGAAATGACCTCGGCGAAGTCGGACAGCGCTCGGATCGGCCGCAATACGCTGACTGCGGCCGCGGCGCTGATCGTCACGGGCGCGATCGCGCCCAGAACGACGCTGAGGACGATGTCGCCGATCACGGCCGCGATCCGCGCGTTCGCCGACGCCATGCGCGTTTCGGCTTCTTCGACGGCGGCCGCGTTCACATTCAAAAGCGCGGCGCCGATTTCGCGGTCCAACCCCGACGCGCCGTCCAGGCGCCGCTGATGCAGACGCCGGGCGCGATCCGCCGCCAGGATCAGGGGGTCGGTCTTGGCGCCCTCGGCGATGAGGTCGAGGTTCGCGCCGACGGCCTTTTCGAACCGCTCGATCTGCTCGCCGGCGCCCGAGGGGCGAACGAGCGCGACCTTCGCGTTCATGGTCACGGCCGTCCGCGCGGCGCTGGTCAGGATGTGCGTGTCAAAGAATTCGGTCTCGCTCTCGGCGCGCGCCGCGGCGCCTTCGTTCCAGACCGAGACCATCGCGAACGCGCCGGCGAGAGCGACGATTATGGCGGGTAACGCGATCTTATAGACGAGTTTCACCGACATTGCTCCTGGCGCAGATGGTCCTGCAAGTCCGTAATCTCATCGATGATTTGACAAATTGTTTCTCGAATCCCGGCTTTACAAAGCTCAACAAGGCAATTGGTCCGTTTTCGCCACTACACCCGTGGAAATATGCGAGCGTCTGAAATTCTTTTCCGAGCCAAAGATCAAGCGACCGCGCCGCCGACCAGCTTTTCGAGTTGGTCAAAGTCGATCGGCTTGGTGAGGTAGAAGTCGGCGCCCGTGCGCATGCCGTCGTCGACGTCGCTCTTCGAGGTCTGCGCCGAGATGAAAATGAAGCGCGCGCCAGGCGGCAGCGCGTCGGCTTCGTCGAGCGCCTGCTTCATCTGCAGCCCGTTCATCCTCGGCATGTTGACGTCGCAGCAGACGATCGAAGGTCGAAGCTTGATGGCCGCCTCCAGACCCGCCTGGCCGTCGCTCTCGACATGCACCTCATGGCCGAGATCCTCGAGCTCTTCAGCGATCAGCGCTCGAATATCCGCCTCGTCCTCCACCACCAGGATCGTCGCCATGCTCGCCTCGCGTCGCAGCCGAAAGCCGATGCGGTCGGAAAACGCGTCGGCGGGCTTGTTGTCGCCGGAAGTTCTTGCGGAAACGTCAATCAGCCCCCCGCTCGCGCGCTGGGCGGCGGCGATCTGCCGGCCGCGCAGGGTCGGCCGGCCGCCGCCGATCAGGGCAGAGGGCCGGTCTGGTGCAGCCGGATCCGAAGCGCGCCGTGCGGCGTCGGCGGACCGGGCGGGCCGAAGGGCAAACCGGCGGCCTGCGCGAGGCGCGGCTCGCTGGTGACCAGGCCGACGCGCCAGCCCGAAAAACCGGCGCGCAGCGCTTGGCCGAGCGCGCCGTAAAGCGCGCGCAGGTCGCCCGCCTCGCCGATGCGCGCGCCGTAGGGCGGATTGACGATCACCAGGCCGGGCCCCAGGCGGGGATCAGCCGGGGCCAGCGCGCTGATCGGGCGCGCGGCGACCTCGATCCGGTCGGCGACGCCGGCGCGCGCCGCGTTCGCGACCGCCGCCGCGACGGCTCCGGCGTCTCGATCGAACCCGAGCACGGGGGCCGCGTCGACGCCGCGGGACTGATCGGCCGCCCCGAGCGCCGCGGCCTTTTCCGCCGCCCAGGCCGCCGGATCATGGCCGGCCAGACGCTCGAATGCGAAGGCGCGCGAGCGGCCGGGCGGCATCCCCGCGGCGATCTCCGACGCCTCGATCAGAAAGGTGCCCGAGCCGCACATCGGGTCGATCAGCGGCTCGCCAGGGCGCCAGGCGCAAGCGCGCAGGAACAGCGCCGCCAGCGTCTCGCGCATCGGCGCGCGGCCGACGGCCTGCTTGAAGCCGCGTCGGTGCAGCGGCGCGCCGGAGGTGTCGAGGCTGATGGTGCAAAAATCCCGCTCGATCCGCACGGCGACCCCGATCGGGTCGCCCAGGTCGGTTTTGCCGACCTGCGCCGGCGCGCCTGCGGCGTCCTCGATCGCGCGGGCGACCCGCTCGGCCGCGGCCCCGGAATGGTAGATTTTCGATTTCCGACAGACCGCCTCGACCACGACCGCGACGTCCGACCGAAGCAGAGCGCCCCATGGCAGCGCGCGCGCGCGTTTGTCGAGCTGGGCGAGATGGGCGGCGGGGAAAGCGCCGACCCGCGCCAGAACCCGGCCCGCCCCGCGCAGCGCGAGGTTCGCGCGCCGGACGGCCGGCCAATCGCCGTCGACCAGAACGCCGCCCGGGGTCTCTCTCGGGTCGCGAAGGCCGATCTCCTCGGCCTCGGCCCGCAAGAGCGGCTCGAGACCGGGCGGCGCGGCGAGGAAAATCTCGAATGTCGGGCGGGTCATGCCGAGAGGCTTAGCAAAAACCGCCGTCGCCTGCGCCATCGCCGCGTCAGCGCGGGGGCTGGTCCTCGTTGTCGTTCAAGATCCGCGCGGCCGCGCCGTCGAGATCGTCATATTGGCCCGAGCGCAGCGCCCACAGAAACGCCGCCAGCGCGATGCCGCCCATGAACAACGCGACGGGGATCAGCAGGAGCAGATTGGTCACGGGGCGACCTCCGGTTCGGCGCGCGCGCGGCGGCCAGGGCATAAGGGCTCGGCGTCCGGCCGAGCGGCCGCCAACGGCGTCGCGGCGCTCGGATCGGACGGTTCGGGCTCGAGCCCGGGAAGCGGCGTTCGCGTCAGGCGGCGCAGGCGCAGCGCGTTCAGCGTGACCACGATCGAGGAGCTCGACATGGCGATCGCCGCCACGAAGGGGGTCGCGAAGCCGGCGGCGGCGATCGGGATCGCCACCAGATTGTAAAGCGTCGCCAAGCGGAAATTCTCGAGCGCTCGGGCCCGGCTGGCGCGCCCGGCGCGCAACGCGAACAGCACCGGCTCGAGCCGCTCGCCCGAAAACACGAGCCCGGCCGCCGTGCGCGACACCTCCGACGCGTCGGCCGGCGACATCGAGGTCCAGGCCGCGGCCAGCGCCGGGGCGTCGTTCAGGCCGTCGCCGACCATCAGAACGACGCGCCCTTCGGCCGCCAGAGCTTCGAGCGCGGCCAACTTGTCCGCCGGGGTCCGCTCGGCCGCGTGCCGCGTCAGACCAAGCGCCGCGGCGGTCGCCGCCACGGGGCCGGGCCGGTCGCCGGACAGCAGCCGCACGTCGAGCCCGTCGGCCTGAAGCCACGAGACCACGGCGGCCGCGTCCGGACGGAGCGCGTCCTCGAAGGCGAAACTTTCGGCCGGCGCGTCGCCGACGCGGATCCAGACCCGGCTGAACGGGTCGTCCGGCGCGACCTCGGACGCGCCCCCGCAAAACGCCGCCGACCCGAGCCGGACCAGCGCCCCGGCCAGTCGGCCCTCGACGCCTTCGCCGGGCCGCTCGACCAGGTCGGTCACCTCGGCCGGCGCCTGCGCCACGCCGGCGGCGAGGGCCTTCGACAGCGGATGCCGACTGCCGAGCGCCAGAGCTTTCGCGACCGCGCGCAATTCGGGCGCGTCGGGGCCCGCCACCAGGCGCGGACGCCCGAGCGTCAAGGTGCCCGTCTTGTCGAAAACCACCGTGTCGATCTGGGCGATCTTCTCGAGCGCCTCGCCGTCCTTGACCAGAACGCCGCGCCGGAACAGCGCCGCCCCGGCCGCCGCCTGCACCGCCGGCACCGCGAGGCCCAAGGCGCACGGACAGGTGATGATCAGCAGCGAGGCGGCGATCATGGTCGACGCCCGCCAGTCTCCCGTCGCGGCGAGCCAGCCCAAAAAGGCCGCGGCCGCAACGATATGGACGCCCGGCGCGTAGAGTTTGGCCGCTTGATCGGCCAACCGCGTGTAGCGGTTCGGCCGACGCTCCGCCGCCTCGATCAGACGCGCGATCTCGGACAGCAGCGTGTTCTCATCGACCGCGGTCGCTTCGAGCACCAGCGGACCGGTCAGGTTCAGCATGCCCGCATGCGCCGCGTCGCCGGGGCCGAGGGGCTCGGGCGTGGTCTCTCCCGTGACCAGCGAGCGGTCCAGGTCGCTGCGGCCGAGAACGACGCGGCCGTCGACCGGAACGCGCTCGCCGGGCGCGACGGCCACTCGGTCGCCCACGCGCACCGCGTCGATCGGAACCGCCGCGCGCGCGCCGTCCGGTCGGATCAGGGTGGCCGAGGTCGCCGACAAGGCCGCCAGCTCCGCAGCTGCCGACCGCGCGGCGCCGCGGACCCGGTGGTCGAGGTACCGGCCGATCAGCAGGAAGAACAACAGCGAGACCGCGGCGTCGAAATAGGCGTGGGGCCCGTGATGCGCCGTTTCGAACAGGCTGACGCCGGCGGCCAGGATCACCGCCAGCGAAATCGGCGCGTCCATGTTGAGCCGTCCGGCCGAGACCGCGGCCAGCGCCGAGCGAAAGAACGGCCGACCCGCATAGGCGATCGCCGGCAGCGCGATCGCGGCCGAAATCCAGTGCATCAGATCCCGGGTCGCGTCCGCGGCGCCGGACCAGACCGACACCGACAGCAGCATCACGTTGGCGGCGGCGAACCCGGCGACCGCGAGGCACGAGAGCAGCTCGGCGCCTGCGCTGTCCGAGCGAAAGGCGTCGACGGCCGCCGCGTCGAAGGGTTTCGCCCCGAAGCCGAGCGCGGACAGCGCCGAGACCACGCCGGCGACGTCGGTCCGCTCGGGGTCGAACTCGACCCCCACCCGACGCAGCGAGAGGTTCACCCGCGCCGACAGCACCCCCGGGCGCCGCGCGAGGCCGTTCTCGATGGTCGACAGGCAGGCGGCGCAGCGCATTTCCGGCGCGAGCAGATCGACCCGCTTGCGGCCCGGCGCGATTTCCTTCGCCCAACGCTCATAGGCGCCGGAGGCGGCCGGGTCGGGACCGGGCCCTAGCGGGGTCGGCGCGCCGCAACAGCCGCCGAGGGCGCGGTAGCCGGCGGAATCGGGGGCGTCCAACATGATGGCGGTCTCGTCTTCCAGGATCGGGTGGGGCGCGTCGCGCGCTCGGCCCCGGGGGCTTTGGCGAGCCTTTCGGGGGCCTGGCGCATTTCAGAGCGGCGCTTCTCAGTGCGGCGCTTCGCCGACAGGCGGTTCGGCCTCGGGCCGGTTCAGCGGACGCGCACGACCGCCGCGCCGCCCATGCGGTCGCCGGCGGCCGAGGCCGCGTCGACCTGCACGCGCCATTGTCCGGGCGCGAGGTCGATCGGCGCGGCGTAGCCGTCCGGCCCCTCGATCAACACCAGACGCCGGTCCGTGCGCGCGTCGACCGCCAGGCCGATCTCGGCGTCGACCGCCAGCCCCGTGAGCGGCGCTCCGGCGGCGTCGCGCGCGTCAAGCCGCAGCCGACCGTCGCGATACCCGACCGTCAGGCGCCACCCGAGACGGGCGCGCTCCGCGGCGGCTTCGTTGAACTGCTGGCTCGCCACGTAAGAATTCTTCGCGACCAGCCCCGGGAAACTGCCGATCGCCGAGCTCACCATGGTGATGTTGGCGGTCAGGATCACGGCGAAAGCCCCGAGCGCCGTCAGCAGCACCTGCCAGCCGCGCAGCGGACGCCCGGTTTTCGGCAGGTCGGAAATCGGCCGGATCTCGGCGCGGCCGGCGGGCGTCGGGGAAGGCGAAACGGTCATGACAAGGGCTCCGTCCGTGGAAAACTGGCGCTCGGCGCGCGCTTAGGGCGTTTGGCCGACGACGCGGTCGCCGCCCAGGAACACCGCGTCCTCGGCCTCGCGCTCGCGCGTGTTGACGTTTTCGACCCAGAACTGGAACGGCGTGCGCTCGGCGCTCCCGGCCGGCGCCCGCCAGCCCGGCGGCGCGATGACGAACACGCGCAGGGTCCGCAGTTTGTCGGCGGCGATCTGGAACGCGATCTGATCCGCGTCTTGCGCTTGCACGATCAGCCCCGGCGCGCCGGTGATCGATAAGCGAAAGATGTTCGAGTTGATCTCTCGGTTCGACACCTTGAGCGTGTAGCCGTTGCGCACCGACCCGTCCGACAGCGTCACGAATTGCGGATTGCGGTCGTGCGCGACCGTCAGGTCGATGGTGTCGCGCATGAACAGGCTCACGACCATCGCGACGCCGATCCCGGCCCAGAGCGTGAAATAGAGCATGGTCCTCGGTCGGATCACCCGGCGCCAGGTGGGCACCGGCTCGGCCCCGGCGCGCTCGAGACGGCAATCCTCATAGGTGGCGTAGTCGATCAGCCCGCGCGGCTTGCCGACCTTGCGCATCACCTCGTCGCAGGCGTCGATGCAGAGCGCGCAGGTGATGCAGGCGAGATTGTCGCCCTCGCGGATGTCGACGCCGGTGGGGCACACCGCCACGCAGGCGTTGCAGTCGATACAATCGCCGACGGCCGGCGCGCTCGGCGCCCGGGCGCTCGCTTCCGCCGCGCCGAGCGCG
>CAZBIG010000037.1:0-13223 GCA_964491865.1 uncultured Neomegalonema sp.
CCGCGGCGGTTGGCGGGCCACGCCCCGGGCCGACGCGGCCGTGTCGGCGCGCCTGGCCGATTTGCGCGCGGCGCTGCCGGGCGCCGAGATCCGTCTGCAGGTGTGGGGCGAGACCGAGCTGGTGCGCGCCTATGAGCGCGTGGCGCTGGCGGCGGTGGGCGTGCTGCGCGGCGCGCGCCTGTTGGCGTTGCCGCCGATCAAGGGCCGCACGGGCCGGGCCGGCGGCTGGATCGGCGTCGTCCCCGCGGCCTCGGTCGCCGATCTGGTCACCGGCCCCGACGAGCTGCCCGACGCGCGGCTGTTCTACGACAATGTCCGCCATTACCTCGGCGAGGGCGCGCGGTCGAATCCGGGCGCGGCCGGGCTCGCCCAGACGCTCGACGACGGCGACGCCGCAGAATTGGTGCTTCGACATAACGGCGTGACCATCGTAGCCCGGGGCGCCGAGGTCGTCGAAGAACGCGGCGGGGCCGACGTGCTGCTGCGCGAGTTTCAGATCGTGAACGGGGCGCAAACCGCCTTCACGCTCTGCAACCGCCGCGCCTCGCTGGCGGGGGCCGCGCTGCCGATCAAGATCGTCGTCACCGAGGACGAAAGCGTGAAGGACGGCGTGATCCTGGGCGCGAACACCCAGGCGGCGGTGGATCGGTTCGATATGCTGGCCCGCCGTCCCGAGGTCCGGGCGCTGCATGGGCATTTCGAGGCGATCGCGGCCTCGGCCCCCCAGAAGCTGTGGCTGCAGCGCCGGCGGGAGGAGCCGTTCAAAGGTCGGGTCAACCCGTTGCGCGTGCTGACGCCGCGCCAGCTGCTCGAGGGGTACGCCGCGACGGTGATGGGCGCGCCGCACCGGGTTCACGATCATGGCGCCGGGCTGCTCGACGAGACGCCGGGCGTGATCTTCCACCCTGACCACGCCCCCGAGGTCTATTTCGCGATCGGCTGGCTGATCGTGGTGGGGCGGCGCTGGGCGCAGCGGCAGGGCGTCCGCTGGGCGGACCGGCGCGGAGAGGGGCGGGCCGAGGCCTATCCCGCCCGCGCGCCGTTCCTGTACGCCTTGTTTCGACTGGTCGACGAAGACCCCGATCGGGCCGCGCCGGCCCGAGGCGCGGAGGCGGCGCGCCGCTTCGGGGCTCTGGTGGATCTGTTCATCACGCGCGACGGCGCCGCGCTGGCGGATCTCGCCGGCGTGATCGTCGCCGAGGCGGCGGGCGGGCGGCCGTTGAAGAACGAGCTGGTGCGCAAGAGCGCGTTCACCGACGCCGTGCGCCGGATCGCCGACGAGACCCGCGAACAATTGCGCCGCGAAGCCGGCTCGTGACCCGAGCCGCCCCAAGGCGGGCGGCGCCTCGCTTTGCGATGCGGGGCTCTGGATTTGCAGATACTTAAACTTTTTCCGAAAATTGTTCCAAAAACAAGATCTTTACATTTTGCTGCGAAGGTGACCTGCGATTTCCCTGCGGGCACTTAGGCGCGATCCGATGTTCAATCTTTGCCTTTTGCGCCGACTGGCGGTCCGCGTGATCCCGCTGATCGCGGCGATCGCCGTTGCTGTTCATTGGATTGCGCTGCAGCTGGCCGAGGCGGACCGCGCGCACGACCGGGTGATCGCCAAAGAGCGCTCGATCGCGGCGCGCGAGGTGATCAAAGGCAATGTCCACGGGCTCATTGTTGCGTTGCGCGGCCTGAGCTCGAAAGTGCGCAATCAAGCCCTGGCGGACCGCCCGAATTTTACGAGCAAGTTCCACAGATACACCGATAACCTCCATATCTTCCGCACGCATCCCGATGTGATCGCGCTCGGCTGGGTGGATTACATGTCGGCCGATGATCGATCTCGGGTTTTGGCCGAGATCGCCTCGGACCCTTACCGGGCGCGAACGGGCTATCCCCGGATCGCGGCGCCCGAGGACTATCCGGAGGTGTTCGCCCCGGTGACCCTTGTGACGCCAAGGCGGCTGATCCCTCAGGTGGTCGGCAACGATTTTCGCCAGAATGCGCTGCTCTGGGACATGGCGACGCGCGCCTGGGCCGCCGGAGAGCCGCAGATCAGCGCGCCCTTGACGCTGCTGTCGGAAGAGCCGGGCGTCTTGCTGGCGGCCCCGGCTTACGACGAGGACGGGCGCCCGCTCGGCATCGCGGTGTCCGCTTACAGCTTGGCGTCATTTCTCGGGCGCATTGAACCGACATTGACCGAGGTTGGCGTTTCGGTGGTCGTCACGGACGTCACGCCCGGCGATCAGGGAGAGGCGACGCGGCTGCGTTTTGAAATGGCGGATAGCGACCTGCCGCGCTGGTCGACGCCCGACTATGTGACGACGCTGGAGATCGGCGGGCGTGTCTGGTCGATCGAAACCAAGCTGATCGAGGGCTCGCTGCCGCCAAGGACGCCGACCTGGTTCTTGTATCTCAGCGCCGTCATCGTCGCGTGTTTGTCGATTATCGTCATCGCGAAGGGAGCCTGGACCGAGTACGGCTTGTCGGTTGAAATAAATCGCCGCGCGCATGAGCACGAATCCGCGATAAAAGTGCATCGTCTCTCGCTGGAGTCCGTGTCGGATGGCGTTTTCGAGTGGGATATTGGCAGCGATGTCGTGTCCTTTTCAGAAAAGAATTGGACCGCGTTGGGGTATACGCGAGACCAATGGCCCGACGAGTATAAAAGTTGGAGCGGGCGCGTCGATCCCGCGGATCTGCCGCGCGTCGAGGCCGCCGTCGCCGCTCACCTCGAAGGCGGGCCACATTATGATGAGACCTATCGGATCCGCGATGTCGACGGAAACTGGCGCTATTGGCGGTCTCGCGGCCAAGCGATCTGCGGAGCCGACGGCGCGCCGGTCAGGCTGATCGGGACCAACAGCGACGTGACGGCCCTTGTCGCGGCGCAACAACAAAAGCGGCAGCTCGAGGCGTATCAACAGGCTCTGGATGAGCAGGCGATTGTGTCTGTCGCCGATCGACAGGGGAAAATCACTTTCGCCAACGCCCGTTTCTGCGACATCAGCGGTTATCGGCTTGACGAATTGCTCGGCAAGACCCACTCGATCGTGAACTCTGGGTTCCATCCCCGATCTTATTTTGTCGATATGTGGCGCTCGATCGCAAAAGGCAAAAACTGGCGCGGCGAAATCTGCAATCGTCGAAAAGACGGCAAGTTTTATTGGGTCGACACCACCATCGTACCGGTCTGCGGCGCTGGGGGCGAAGTCGAGAGCTATGTGTCGATCCGCTTTGATATCTCAAAGTCTAAAGAGCTCGAAGCGCAGCTGCGAGAAAATCAAGAAAATTTGGAGTGGCGTATTCAAGAGCGCACCCGAAAGATCGAAGAGCAGCGGCTGGTGTTGCAAGAGGCGTTGTTGAAGGAAAAGGAGTTTTCTGAAAGTCAAAATCAATTTGTGGGCATGGTCAGTCACGAAATCCGCACCCCGCTGACCATCATCGACGGAGCCGCCGGCGCGCTTGCGCGGCGACGCCTGAGAATGTCCGACGAGAAAATCGACGCCTCGCTCGGGCAGATCCGCGCGGCGGTTCAGCGGCTCGTCGGCATCATGGAGCGCACCTTGACCGCGTCGAGGCTCGAAAGCGGGACGATCTCGCTCGAGAAAACCGCATTCGACCTGCCGAAACTGCTGGAGGAAGTGGTTCGAGAGCGCGCCGGCATTTCGCCAGAGGCGAAGATCTCGTTGAACATTGCGCCTGGCTTCCCGTCAGAATTCGTCGGCGACCCGAAGCTGATGCACAGCATTCTCGACAATTTGCTGTCGAACGCGATCAAGTACAGCCCGGACGCGCCTCGGGTCGAGATCGAGGCCGGCTCGGACGGCTCGAGGCTGGTCGTCGCGGTGCGAGATAACGGTGTGGGGATCCCGCCCAAAGATCTCAAGCGCATCGGCGAGCGGTTCTTCCGGGCGTCGACCGCGACGGGGATCGCGGGCACGGGGATCGGGCTCAATC
Source organism: uncultured Neomegalonema sp. (assembly GCA_964491865.1). Taxonomy (GTDB): domain Bacteria; phylum Pseudomonadota; class Alphaproteobacteria; order Rhodobacterales; family Rhodobacteraceae; genus JBCBRF01. Next base: position 3,952 of record CAZBIG010000037.1, read on the forward strand.
TGGTGAAGCAGATCGCCGAACTGCATGGCGGGGCGCTGACGGTCGACAGCGCGGTCGGCGTCGGCTCAACCTTCTCGTTGGTCTTTCCGGCGACCGCGGAGCGCGCCGAGCCGCGGGCGGCGGCGTCGCTGAGCGCCTGAGGCGGCCTTGGGCCTGGTCGAGCCGCCGGGTCAGACCAGCGGCCAGGCGCGGGTCTGGATCAGATAGAAGCGCTGCAGAAACTCGAGCACCGCCCCGGGCGCCGCTTGCTCGATCTGCGTCGCGAGCGGCGCCGCCCCCGCCATCGAGCGCATCTCCGGCGGTAAAATCGCCTCGGGCTTCAATTCGGCCGGCAACGCCGCGGCGTCGATCTCGTAACCGCCCATCGCCCAGTCCGGAAATCGGCGCTCGGAGATCATCTGATCGAGCAGAATCTTCAGCTCGGTGTGCCGCGGGTCGCGGTCGATCCGCTCGAGCGTGGCGAGCAGCGTCTTTTCCTCGCCTTCGAGCACCTGGATGAAGCTGTCGGGCGTGTGAAGCAGAACCCCCGAGAGCTGGTCCCGCGCATTGTTGCGCGCCGAGACCACCGCGATGTCGCGCAGGGCCTCGGCCGACAGATCGTCGGCGGCGACGCTGGTGTAGAGCACGCGGATCATGCGCTGGGCGCGCGCGGGGCGCGCGTCGGGGGCGGCGTCTGACGTCGAATTACGGCGCATAGAGGTCTCCGAACACGCCCCGACCAATGTAAGTTTCTAGCCGCTACTGCAAGCGCCCAGTCCGGCCGGCGACGGTCCGTCGCGGCGTCGGCGCGTCAGGCGCGCGCGCGACGCCGACGCCGTCCGGATTCGGCCCCCTGCGCGACCGTTTTGGGCAGCTGCGCGATTTCGGACAGTTTCGGGAACGGATCGATCTTGTTCGGCACCGCCATCGCGCTCACGAACAGCTCCTGGAACCGAGGCTCCACCGCGGTCTCGACCTTCTCGATCTCGCGCGCGACCCGCTCGATCTCGCGCCGGGCGGCCGAGTTCAGCAACGCGATCCGAGCGCCCGTGCCGGCGGCGTTGCCGACCGACATGACCTTGTCGACCTCGCAATCCGGGATCATGCCCAGGATCATCGCGTGCAGCGGCGAGATGTGCGCGCCGAACGCGCCCGCGAGCACCACCCGCTCGACCCGATCGACGCCGAGGCGCTCCATCAACAGCTTGCACCCGGCGTAGAGCGCCGCCTTGGCCAATTGGATCGCCCGAACGTCGTTCTGGGTGATCGCGATCCGCGGCCCGCCCGCGCCCGAGCCGTCATGCAGCACATAGGCGTAGGTGCGGCCGTCCGCGACCACCCGCGACGTGCGCGCGGCGAGGGCCCCGTCGATCGTTCCGTCTTCGTCGATGACCCCTGCGAGGCGCATTTCCGCGATGACCTCGATGATGCCAGAGCCGCAGACGCCCGTGACCCCGGTGTCGGCGCTGGCGGCGTCGAAACCGGGCTCGTCTGACCAGAGGTCCGAACCGATGATCCGGAAACGCGGCTCGAGGCTGACGGGGTCGATGCGCACGCGCTCGATCGCGCCCGGCGCGGCGCGCTGGCCGGCCGAGATCTGCGCGCCCTCGAATGCCGGCCCGGTCGGCGACGAGCAGGCCACGACTTTGTTCTTGTCGCCCAAAATGATCTCGGCGTTGGTCCCGACATCGACCACCAGGGTCAGCTCTTCCTGGGTGTGCGGATGCTCGGACAGCACCACGGCGGCGGCGTCCGCGCCCACATGGCCCGCGATGCATGGCGGCAGATAGAGCCGCGCGTCGGGATGCATGCGCAGCTCGACCTCTTTGGCCCACAGCGTCAGACCGTCCGAGGTGGCCAGCGCGAAGGGCGCGCCGCCGAGCTCGACCGGATCGACGCCGAGAAACAGGTGGTGCATCACCGGGTTTCCGACGATCACGCCCTCGAGCACGTCTTCGCGCGAGATCATCGCTTCCGCGCACAGCTGCCCGATCAGCGCGTTCACGCACTCGCGGACCGCGGCGGTCATCTCCGCCGCGCCGTTCGGGTTCATCATGCTGTACGAGACCCGGCTCATCAGGTCTTCGCCGAAGCGGATCTGGGGGTTCATCAAGCCGGCCGAGGCTTTGACCTGGCCGTTGCGCAGATTGACCAGGTGACCCGCGACGGTGGTCGAGCCGATGTCGAAGGCGACGCCGTACACGCCGTCGCTGTAGATCCCCGGCCAGATGGCGATGATGCGCCCGTTCGACCGACCGCGGCCCATATAGACGGCCACGGTCACCTTCCAGTCGCCCTGACGCAGCGCCGGTTGGATCATCTGCAAGGTGCGCAGGTCGCCGATGACGCCCGCCAGACCCCATTGCTCGAACAAGGCGTCGAGCAGGCACTCGAGATCGCCCTTGGGGTTGTGCATGTCCGGCTCGACGACCTCGACGTAATAAAGCCGGGTGGCCGGATCGAGCACGATGTCCCGCATCTCGGCGCGCTTGCGCACCACTTGCTTATGGACCTGGCTGTCGGCCGGCACGTCGATCACCAGATCGCCTTGGATCGTCGCCTGGCAGCCGAGACGGCGGCCGTCGACCATCTCGCGTTTCGCCCGGTAGCGCGCTTCGACCCGGTTCCATTCGGAGATGTGCCCGTCGGCGACAGTGACGCCGTGCTTAGGGAAGGCGCCGAAGGCGGGAACGATTTGACAGCGTCCGCAGATGCCGCGGCCGCCGCACACGGTGTCGAGATCGACGCCCAGTTGGCGCGCGGCGATCAAGATCGGCGTGCCGATCGGGAACCGCCCGCGCTTGCCCGAAGGGGTGAAGACCACCAACGCGTCGCCCGTCGGCGTCGCCGCCGTCTCGACGGCGGTCGCCCCCAAAGCCTCTCCATCGGCCATTGCGTTCCTCCAAATCCCGCCTCGCGATCCGCGCCGCGCCGACGATTTAGCGCGCGCGCCGCCGCCGGACGCGCCTCGACTGCGACCGATCGTATCGCCGGCGCGGCGCCGGTTCGAGCCCTCTCGCCCGGCGGGGCGCCCTGAGCCGGCCCAAACGGGGGGCGGTCGAGTGCGGGTCCTGCGCGTCAGGTTTGGCGAAAGAACGCGCGGCGGGGCGGGGCCGCTGGCGTCTTCCGCGCGCAGATGCTTTTGTCTCGCCAAGGGGCGCGGCAGAGCGACCACGGACGGGAAGGGTGATCCGATGCGCAGTGTGATCGAAGCGGTTTTGACGATTTTCTTCTCGTTGATCCTGGGAGCGGTCTCCTTAGCGCTCTGCGCCTTTTACGCGCCCGATTTTCTCGAGGCGCTTCAAATCAATGCGGGCTTTTTTAAAGAAGACCTCTTGGCGATCCTGACCAGCTTTGGCACGCAATCGAATGTGAACGTGTGGATCCGCTTTTTGGTGCAAGACGAGCAGCTGGTGTTCATGGGGTTCGTCATCGTCTCGCGGGTCGTGCTCAGCCTGTTTTTCTGGGGCCTGCGGGGCCTCGGCGACATGGTGATGGGCCGCTAGACGCGCGTCGCCGCGTCGACCCGATCCGACCCGGCCCGCGAGCGCGCTTGCGGCTGCGGCGCCTTGACGCTGATCAGGGCGGCCGCTTCGTCTTTTCCAGAAACTCCGAGCGCGCCTGACAGCGGGCGCGACACTCCGCGCGCGCCGGGCCTTGGACGCGAGCGCGTCCGGGCTTGGCCCGCGGCGTTAATGGAGGACCCGATGGCCGAGGAGTTGAAACCCGATGCGCCGGCCCCGACGACCGCGCGCGATCCGTTGTCCGCCTTTCGATCCGAGCTTGATCGCATGGTCGACAGCTTTTTCGGCGTCCGCGGGGGCGTCTCGTCTGGCGCCCCCTTGGCCGCCCCCTGGGGCGCGGCCGGGAGCGCGGTGGGAAGCGCGCCGGGGCCCGCGGGCGGGCTGTTCGGCGCGGCCCTGTCGCCCTCGGTGGATCTGACCGAGAGCGAAACCGCGCTCACCTTGACGGCCGAGCTGCCGGGCCTGGGCGAGCACGACGTCGAGCTCAGCCTGCAGAACGGCGTGCTGACGCTCTCGGGCGAGAAAAAGCAGGAGAGCGCCGCCGATCAGGGCGATCTCTATGTCGCCGAACGCCGATACGGCGCTTTTCGCCGGTCGTTTCGCCTGCCGGACAGCGTCGATCCGGAGAAGGTCTCGGCGCGCTTCGAGCAGGGCGTGCTGACCGTGACCCTGCCGAAGCGCGCCGACATCGTCGCCGGCGCGAAGAAGATCGCCATCACGAAGAGCTGAGCCGATCAGCCTCGACGGCGGCCGCCGCGACGACGGCCGCCGCCTTCGCCGCCCTCGCCGGGGGGCTTGTTGAACGCGATCCAGGCCGCCCCGTGCTCGTCGTCGCCCATCAAAAAGTCGGCGGCGCGGATCGCCTCGAGTTCTTTCGACGGCGAACCTTTGACCGGCGCCATGCCGAGCAACGGCGCCAGCACGCTCCAGTCGGCGTCCTCGGGGATCACGATCCCGTGGGCCGCGAGCTGCTCGATTTTCTCGGCGATCTTCTTCGGTCCGCTGGGCAACTGAACGGGGTTCATGATGGCGCTCGTCATGCCCGCCTGGATCGCCATCGGCAGAAACGCGTTGTTGATCCCGTGGCGGTTCGGCAGCCCGAACGAGATGTTCGAGGCGCCGCAAGTCGTGTTCACTTTCAGCTCCTCGCGCAGCCTTTTGACCAGGGCGAAGACCTGCAGCCCGGCGGTGCCCATGGCTCCGATCGGCATGACCAGCGGGTCGACGACGATGTCGTGCGCCGGGATCCCGTAGTCGGCGGCGTGCTCCACGATCTTTTTCGCCACGGCGAAGCGGACGTCCGGATCTTCCGAGATCCCGCTCTCGTCGTTCGAGATCGCCACCACGGGCAGCTTGTGCTTGGCGCAGAGCGGCAGGATCGCTTCGAGCTTCTCCACTTCGCCCGTGGTCGAATTGATCAGCGGACGGCCGTCGACGACTTCCAGCGCCGCTTCGATCGCGCCGGTCACCGAGCTGTCGATGCAGAGCGGCAGATCCGAGACCTCTTGAACGCGTTTGATCGTCTCGACCAACAACGGCGGCTCGGTCTCGTTGGGGTTCGGGTTCGAATTGAACACCACGCCGGCGTTCACATCGAGCACGTTGGCCCCGGCTTCGGTTTGTTCGATCGCGTCCTTGATCACCGTCGAAAAGTCGCCCGCCTCCATTTCGGCCGCGAGTTTCTTTCGGCCCGTCGGGTTGATCCGTTCGCCGATCACGCAAAAGGGCGCGTCGAAGCCGATCACGGCGGTCTTGGTTTTCGACTCGATCACGGTGCGGGTCATGGGAAAGGCTCCTGAAGCGGGGGACGCGAAACGTCGAGGGCGGATATAGGGCGCGGGACGCCGGGCGCCGTTGAGCGCGCGCCGGCGGGGCGCTTGGACCGGTTTAGCCCGAGCGCGGCGATGATGAGAAGAAGCGCTCGGCCCGTCGCCTCCGCCCGGCGCTGGCCGGGCCTGAGGGCGGCGGGGGCAGCAGGGCGGGCGCCAGGCGGGGCGCCAGGTGGAGCGCACAAGGCGGGCGTTAAGGGGGGAGCCAGGCGGGCGGTTGGCGGCGGATGTCGGGTTCAAGTCAATCGGTTCGGGGGCGCTCGAGACGGTTCGGACGGCGCGGCCCCGCTGCGCCTCATCCGAGCGCCGCTCCCCTTGACCCTCCTATGGGCCGCCCGCCCTCCGGTCGCCCGTCTTGGTCGCCCCTCGTGGTGGCCCGCCTTGGTCGCTCCTCTTGGTCGCCCGCCTCGGCCGTCCGGTTCGGCGGGGCGGGCGCGCGGCGCAGCCGCGGCGCGCCGCTCACGCGGTTCGGGCGTCGCTTTCGGCGGATCCGATGACGCCGTTGGCCCATTCCGCGGCGACCTGAACGCCGCCAAGCGGGAAGAGATGGACCTGCTCGACGCCGAAGGCCGGGTTCGCGGCCTTGTGCGCGGCGAGGGCGGCCAGCATTTCGGTCGGCTCGAAGGGCAGCAGCAGCTTGCTCATGTCGAGCGCGCGGCGCTTCAGCACCCGCAAGGACGGCCCGACGCCGCAGGCGATGGCGAATTTGATCAGGGTCTGCAGCTTCGCCGGGCCGCTCGCGCCGATATGGATCGGCAGCCGCACGCCCTCGGCGCCCAGGCGGTCGGCCCAAGCGATAACCGGGTCGGCTTCAAAGACGAACTGGGTCGCGATCGCCATCTCGGCGTCGGTGCGCTCGGAGAAGGCCTGCTTCCACCGCAGCGCCTCGATCACGTTGCGGTCCGAGCCGTCCGGATCGATGTCGCGGTTGCCTTCGGGGTGGCCGGCCACGTGAAGCCGATTGAAGCCGTGCTTGTCGAACAGGCCGGTCTCCATCAGCTGCATCGAGCTGTGGAAGGCGCCCTTCGGCGCGTCGAGGCCGCCGGCCAGCAGCAGCGCCTCGCGCACGCCGGCGTCGCGATAGCGCAGGATCCAATCCTCAAGGGTCGCCTGGTCGGCGATGAGGCGCGCCGGGAAGTGCGGCATCGCCGCGAAGCCCTCGTCCGACAGGCGCCGGGCGGTCGCGACCATGTCGTCGATCGGCGTGCCGTCGATATGCGCGATGTAGACCCGCGTCTGCGCCGGCAGCACATCGGCGAACCGCGCGACCTTGGCGGCGGTGCGCGGCATCACCTCGATCGAGTAGCCGCGCAGAAAGCCCGGCAGAGCGGCGGCGGCGTCGACCGGCGCGGTCCCAGCGCTCGCGGCGGCGCGCTTCATCTTCAGAAGATCAATTACTTTCGTCATCGCGCGCACCCCTCGATGTCCGGCTTCAGCCGGTCTTTTATTGTCGACGCGTTACGCCGCCGACCGGTTCCATATGGGCGGCGCGCTCCGCAGGCGCGCCGATCGGGCGGGTCACGTTTCGTCGAGCGGGGCGCGCGCGGGGCGGTCCCAGCCGTCCGAGGCGATCAACGCCTTGATCCTGTCAGGAGAATAGGCGGCTTCGAGCGCCGCCGCGGCGTCATCTGCGACCACTTGCGGATCGGCGCCGTCGTCGACGGGGCCGCGATCCTCGTTTCGCCACTCGGCGAGATAGGCGTCCTCGTCGCGCGCGCCGACGCGCATGGCGCAGCGGTCGATGGCCTGCTCGAAGCGTTCCGGCAACGCCGCTTTGGCCGCGGTTCGGCCGCGGCCGACCACCACCATCGAGGGGATGTCGCGCCAGAATTTGACGACAAGCTGAGGCATGATGGTGCGTCTCCGATAGGGGGCTTCAAAACCGTATTGCGATCGATCTTCCGCGCTTGTGCCGGCGCGCCGAGGGGGCCGCGAGGCCGGCGCCGACGCGTCTCGGCGCGCCTGCGACCTTGCCCGTTCGCGGTCCGCGCCCAATTTTTCCGCGGACGCGGGGGCGAGGGCGCGCCGGCAGACTGCGCCGATGGACGCGCGCTCGGGCGCGCGCTGCGACCAAGATTGTCGGATTTGGCGGTTGGAGCGTCGCAAACATCTTGATAGCGTGCCCGCAACAAAATGTGGAGTGGACATGCAGGGTTCTGAAACGGCGGGCGCGCGCGGCGAGGGACGCCGTTCGGGGCCGCAGGGGGCCGGCCCTCGGGTTTCGTTCGAGTTTTTCCCGCCCGCGACCCCCGAAGCGGCCTATCGGCTTTGGGACAGCGCGCAGCAGCTGGGGCCGCTCGGCCCGGACTTCGTCTCGGTCACTTACGGCGCGGGCGGCACGACGCGCCGGCGCACGCTCGACGCCATCAAGGCGCTGCGCGGCGTGGCGCGGCTCGAGGTCGCCGGCCATCTGACCTGCGTCGGGGCCAGCCGCGACGAGACGCTGTCGATCGCCCGCGCGTACAAGGAGCTGGGCGTCAGCCGGATCGTGGCGCTGCGCGGCGACCCGCCGAAAAGCGATGACGGGACCCCGCGGGCGTTCGCGCCGCATCCGGAGGGGTTCGCGGGCTCGGTCGAGCTGATCGAGGCGTTGGCGCGCCAAATCGGGCTGCCGATCGCCGTCGGCGCCTATCCGGAGCCGCATCCGGAGGCCGCCCATCCCGACGCCGACATCGAGCATCTGAAGCGGAAGATCGACGCGGGCGCTGATCTCGCGATCACGCAGTTCTTTTTCGACAACGACGATTTCTTCCGGTTCCTCGACCGCTGCGAGAAGGCGGGCGTCGACGCGCCGATCCTGCCCGGCCTGCTGCCGATCGAGAATTTCAGCCGCTTGGTCCGCTTCGCCGAAGCGTGCGGCGCGAGCATCCCGCTCGATTATCACGGCTTGTTCGAGCAGGCCGGCAAACGTCCCGACGGCAAAGAGGCGCAGCGGCTGTTGGCGACGGCGCTGTGCGCGGAGCAATGCGCGAAGCTGATCGAGCGGGGCGTTGACCGGCTGCATCTTTATACGCTGAACAACGCGCAGATCCCCTATGACGTGTGCCGCGCGCTCGGCGTCGAGCCCGGCAAGGTGAGTTTGGCCGAGGCCGGCTGAGGTCGATCGCGAATGACGCGGGGGTCGGCTCGGCGGCCGGGGCCGGCCGCCGTCTCCCACCCGCCACAGGTCGCCGCCCGGCTGCGCCGTCAGGCGCGCCCGCCCCGACGGCGCCCGGCCCCGGCTGCTAGGGCGGGCCCATGATCTTGATCCTCACCCAGTGTTTCCCGCCGAAGGTCGGCGGGATCGAGACCCTGATGGGCGGTCTCGCCGACGCGTTGGCGGCGGCCGGGCGGCCCGTGGTCGTGCTCGCGGACGGGGCCGACCCCGAGGGAACCGACGCGCGCCGGCCCAATAAGGTCCCGCGCATAACGGCGCAGAAGCCGCAGCGCCGGCCGGTCAAGGGGATGGCGGGGCGGGCGGGGCTCGAGGCCGGCGTCGAGGCCGTGATCGCCGACAGCTGGAAGAGCTTGCAGGCGCCGCTCGGGCCGCTGGCGCGGGCCAAAGCGCCGGGGCGCGTGTTGTGCCTCGCCCACGGCATGGAGTTCCCGGCCCGGCCGAACGCGCGCAAGGCCGCGCGCATCAAGGCGGCGTTCGCAGGGGCCGTGGCGGCGGCGAATTCGGCCGACACCGCGCGGCGGGCGCGTCCCTATCTGCTCGGCGGGGCCGAGCCGGTCGTGACGCATCCGCCGATCTCGCCGCAGCCCGATCCGGATCCGGCCGTTCTGGCGCGGCTGGCGGCGCGCCTGCCCGGCCCGGCCGACGGCCCCTTGGCGGTCGCGCTGGCCCGGCTCGAGCCGCGCAAGGGCGTCGACCGGGTGATCGACGCGCTGGCCGCGCTGCGCGCGCGCCGGCCGGGTCTGCGTCTGGCGGTGGCGGGCGGCGGGGCCGACCGGGTGCGGC
>CAZBIG010000038.1:0-12893 GCA_964491865.1 uncultured Neomegalonema sp.
AGGGCGGCGCGCGCGGCGCGCGCGGCGTCGCCCCCGGAACGGAGGCCGCGGACCACCAAAAGCCACGTCGCGCCGAAAGCGGGATCTCGGGGCGCGACGGCGGTTGCGAGATCTGCAATTGGTCCATTTGTGGGCGGCGGATCGCCGCCGGGGCGGGCCTTAGGGCGCCCGACGCGCGACCGCGCCGAGGCGACCGGCTGGATGAGGATTGAGCGAATGCGGACTTGGATCGGCCTGTTCAGCCTGATTGCGCTTGTCGCCGCGGCGCCGGCGACCGTCGGCCAAGAGCCGCCCCGACCGAAGATCGCGCTGGTCCTGTCGGGCGGCGGGGCCGCGGGCGTCGCGCATGTCGGCGTGATCCAAGAACTCGAGAAAATGGGCCTTCGACCCGACATCGTCACCGGCACAAGCATGGGCGCGGTGGTGGGCGGGCTCTACGCCTCGGGCTTCACGCCCGAGGATCTCGAGCGCGCCGTCACCGAGGTCGACTGGACCCGGATCCTCGACGACGCGTCCGAGCGCGACCTGGTCCAGGCGCGGCGGCGCGACAGCCGGCTCGATCCGCTGTCGGTGACGACGGAGCTGCCCGTGGGGCTCGGGCCCGACGGCGCGAAGGTCTCGGCGGGCCTGGTCGACGGCGTTAAGCTGACCCTTCTCTTGCGCCAGATGTCGGTCCATGTGGACGACGTCGCCGATTTCGACGATCTGCCGATCCGCTTTCGCGCCGTGGCGACCGATCTGCTGACCGGACAGCCGGTGGTGCTCGGCGACGGCGACCTGGGCGACGCCATGCGCGCCTCGATGTCGATCCCCGGCTTTTTCCCGCCGGTTAAACGCGACGGCATGGTGCTGGTCGACGGCGGCGTGACGAACAATCTGCCGATCGACGTCGCGCGAGACCTGGGCGCGGACATCGTGATCGCCTCGTTCATCCCGCCGGCCCGGGCCAAGGCGGAAGATCTCGAATCGCTGACCGGCACCCTCGGGCAATCGATGGCGATTTTCATCCACGCCCGCTCGCGCGCCTTGATCTCGACCTTGTCCGGCCGCGACGTGCTGCTGACCCCGGGCGTCGAAGAAGTTGGCATGCTGGCCTTTGACGAGGCGCCGGACACGATCTCGAAGGGGATCGCCGCGGTCGATCGCAACCGCGCCGCGCTTCAGGCGCTGGCCGCCGAACGGGCGCCGTTGAACGCGCGACCGGGCGTCGGCGACACCGCGACCCAAGAGCTGACCTACGCGCGCGTCATCGTCGAGTATGACGGCCGCTTGGACCCGGAGATCATCCGCCGCCGCCTCGATCTGCCCGAGAGCGGAACCGTGACGCCGAAGGAGCTCGAGATCGCGGCCCGCCGCGTCTACGGGTTGGATCTGTTCGAGAGCGTGACCTACCGCTTTGAACGCCGCGACGGCGAGCGCGTTTTGGTGGTCAAGGCGGTCGCGCGGAACCAGGGCTTCCTGAAGCCGCGCGTCGGGGTCGTGCTCTCGAACGTGTTCGGCGGCGACTCCGATTTCACGCTGAGCGCCGGCGTCACCGTTCCTGAGCTGAACAGCCGCGGCGGACGGGCCGAGATCGACTTCACCATCGGCCAATTCGACGGCGCCGTGGTCGATCTCGAGCAGCCTCTGGACAAAGACCTGCGCTTCTTCGCTAACACCGAGTTCGGCTATATCTCCAGACGCGGCACCTTGTTCGCCGATGTTGGCGACCCCGCCTCGGAGATCGACGTCGAGACTCTGTTCGGCCGTGGAATTCTATTCTGGTCGCCAGACGATCGGTTTTTGTTGGGTCCGGCAATCGAATATGAACGAAATCAGGTCACGCTGGACACCGGCGAAATCCCAGGCGCGAACGCGAATGACCGCACTGAAGACCGGGTGTTGGTGGGCGCCGTGTTTAACTTCGACACTATCGACGATGTCGACTTGCCGACCAACGGTTTCCAATTGGCGGCCCAGCTCGGCTTCGACCTGTTCGACGAAGATCGGGTGGGACGCGCGGCGATCGACGCGCTCGGGGCCTATTCGTTTGGTCGCCACACCCTGTCGCCGTACATCGTGCTCGAGGGCGAACTCAGCGAGGAGGAGTTCTCGCCAAACTTCGTCGGCGGCTTCCCCGAGCTGCCGGGCTTCGACGATGACGAATTGATCGGCAATGTCGTGGGGGCGACGGGCCTGCGCTATTACCGTCGCGCCGATTTCGTGCCGTTCTTCGGCAGCGACGCCTTCGTCGGCGGCAGCGTGGCCTATGGCGGCGCCTATTCGGCATGGGAAGACCTGATCGACCAGGACGGCGGTTTTCTCGCCGGGTCGGTGTTCACCGGGGTCGAAACCGTTTTCGGCCCGGCGATCATCGGCTTCGGCGCGGCGGAGCAGGGCCAGTATTCGGGCACCCTCACGCTCGGCACCCGGTTCTGACCCGCGGCGGCGGCGCGCGACGCGCCGCCCTCTCGGCCCGTTTGCGTTCGAGGAGCGGGTCGCCGGGGGGCGCAACGACCAGGAAAGCCGACCGACAACGACTTCAGCGACGCGCTGAACGGCCCCGTTCGAGGCTCACGACAGCCGACGGCGAATCAGGCCGGCCCGCATGAGACAGCGGCGAAGCGCCACGCGCGCATCGCCTATACTTGGGGTTTAGCGCGCAGGTTGGTGAATAGCGACGCCGATCATGACGAGAACCACCCCCAGGACATCCACAGCGCTCGGAATTTGATGCAAGACGACCACGCCGACGACAGTGGCGGTGGCGGGCAGGAGCGCGAGCAGCAACGCGAAGCTGGCGCGTGGCAGGCGGGACATGGCGAGCTGGTCGCAGACATAGGGGATGACCGACGAACAGACACCGACGCCGATCCCGGCCAGCACCAGCAACGGCGCGCCGAACGCCTCGAGGGCTTGTAGAAACCCGATGGGCATCACGAAGATGAAGGCCGCGGTCATGGCGGCGCCCAGACGCTCGACGCCGCCCGACGCGCCGCCTTCGGAAATTTTGTGGCCGAGGATGATGTAGAGGACGAAAAGAAACCCGTTCAGGACCGCCCAGAACAGGCCCAGAAGATCGGAGGTCAGCGAAGGCCCATCCGCGGCCAAAAGCGACGGCGCGTCGATCAGGAGAACCACCCCGATGAGCGCCAGCGCGAGCGCCAAATAGTTGCGGCCGGTACGCAGCCCCCAGAGCGCGATCCCGATTGCGCCAACGAACTCGATGGCGGCGACCAATGAGATCGGCAGTCGATCGAGCGCCAAATAGAAGGCGCTGTTCATTACTGCGAGACACCCGCCAAGCGCGAGAAGAAGCAACCGCTCGCGGGGCGAGGATTTCGCGAAGGTGCGCCAAGGCTTCGTGAAAGGCGCGAAAACCAAAGCCGCCGAAGCAATGCGGAACCAGGCGACGCCAAGCACGCCAACGACGGGGAAGAGCAGCACCGCGAAAGCCGGTCCAAGATAATGGAAGACGGCGGAGACGCCGAACCATAGGTGCGGGGGCGCCGCCTCGGACATGCGCGACATGGCGCCGGGGGCGAGGGCGGGGTTGGCGGGGCCTTGATCTGTCATGGATCGATAATGCAAGGTGCGATCAGATCTTGATATGGTGATCGCCCATGCAAAACCCTGAGATAAACGCGCGAAAGAAGGCAAAAGCTTCGGAAAACCTTCGATCAGAAGAAACAGGCCTCGACAGCGTCGATGCGGCGATTCTGCGCGAGCTTTGCGCGGATTCGCGCATTCCCCGCGCCGAGTTGTCGCGCCGCGTTGGCCTGTCCGCACCGAGCGTGGCGGACCGGGTGAGACGTCTTGAGGATGTGGGCGTGATCACCGGCTACGGCGCGCGCATCGACCCGGGCCGCCTTGGCTATGGCCTGACAATTTTGATCCGCGCGCGCCCGCTGCCGGGCGCGATGAAGAACATGATCGAAGCCATTCAGGAGACGCCGCAGATCGTCGCCTGTGATCGCGTGTCCGGCGAGGATTGCTTCGTCGCGCGGGCGCATGTCCGCGACGTCGCCGAAATGGAGGCGGTCATAGACCGGATAGTCCCCTTCGGCGCGACGAACTCGTCAATCGTGCAATCGTCTCCGGTGGAAGAGCGGCTGGTTCCACTCTGAACCGGCGCCGATCGCGGAGGTTCGTCGGACGGCGCGGCCGTCCGCAGCGCGGGCCTCGAGGAGCGCGAAACGCGCGTATCGGTTCTGTTGAACGTTCGCGCGCGCGCCCCCCGCGGAGACGGCGCTAACGCGACGGCCGCGCCGATGCGGAGCGACGTTCGTTATCGTCAGATCGCGTCCGGCGCCTCAACGTCCGACCAAGCGGCCACGACCGGCGGCGCGCGGTCGCCTTGAACCTCGATCGCGTCAAGCGCCGCTCTCAGTTCGGACAACTCGCTCTGGGTGAAGGAGATCGCGGCGGCGGCGACGTTGTCGCGCAGATGAGTCGGCTGCGTCGTGCCGGGGATGGGCACGATGTTCGGCCCTTGAGCCAGCAGCCAGGCCAGGGCGATCTGGCCAAGCGTCGCGCCTTTCCTCTCGCTCCACGTCCGCGCCAGCGTCACCAGCGCCATGTTCGCCTCGCGGTTCTCCGGGTCCATGCGCGAGGTGTTCGCCCGAAAGTCGCCCGGAGCGAAGCTTGTTTCTCTGTCGATGGCCCCGGTCAGGAAACCGTAGCCCAACGGCGCGAAAGGGACGAAACCGATGCCTAGTTCTTCGCAGATCGGCAGCACATCTCCCTCGCGCCGACGCCACAGCATCGAATACTCGCTCTGAACCGCGCTCACCGGAAGGATCTCGTGGGCCCGGCGAAGCGTCTTGGGCCCCATCTCCGAAAGGCCCCAATGCAGCACTTTGCCTTCGTCCATGAGATCTTTGACCGCCCCGGCCACGTCTTCAATCGGCACGTCCGGATCGACGCGGTGCTGGTACAGAAGCTCGACGCGATCGGTCCCAAGACGGCGAAGAGACCCCTCGACAGCGCGCTTGAGATGCGCAGGGCGGCTATTGACGCTGAAATCCCACGCGCCGGTCTCAGGATCGACGTTGAAGCCGAACTTTGTGGCGAGCTGCACGTCCTTTCGAAAGGGCGCAACCGCCTCCCCAAGAATGCGCTCGCACTCGAAAGGTCCGTAGAGTTCGGCGCAGTCGAAAAAGGTGACGCCTTGGTCATAGGCCGAGCGAATGAGCGAGATCATATCGTCCCGGTTTGGGACGATCGTGTGGAAGGCGCGGTGCATGTTCTGCACGCCGAGCCCCAGTTCGGACACCTGCAGTCCGCCGAGCGTGCGACGGCCGGGGGTGGCGGGGCGCCGCCTCGTCTCGGCGACCGCCTGCGCGCCGCCAAGGACGACGCTGGCGGCCGCGAGAGGAACGCCGGTCAGAAAGGAGCGGCGGCGGGGATCAAACTCGGCGCGATCATCGGACATCTGAAATCATCCTGACGGTTGTTTAACAGGTTCGGAGCGGGCGTCTCGCCGCCCGTCATCGGCCCGGCGTGTCGCGCACCCAGGCATTGCCGCGCTGCGCCGTCGGCGCGAAGGTCATGGACGTGACGGCCCAACCGGCCTCGGTGCGCGCGAAGCCGTGGGTGTAGACGCCCCACACCTCCCAAAGCGGCTCGCCGCCATTGGCCGGTTCAGCGCCCGCCTCCATGCGGTTCCACGCATAGCCGTGGCTGTGCATGGTCGCGGCGTCCGCGCCGTGGAACGTGACGCGGTGGTTGCCGCGCAGGTGGAACGACGTCTTCTCGGCGGTGAGGTTGGCGGACCAGCCGTCGATCAGCATGTCGGCCGGAATTCTGGCGGGCGCGCCGCCCACCAGCGCCGAGAAGTCCACGTCGATCGTGTCTACGAAGAAAGAGCGGGCCAGCGGCCAGTCTTTCGCGTCGACCGCCGCGTCGATGGCGTCCGCCACGCGGATCATCTCGGACACCGCGACGGCCGTGTCTGCGGTTACGGGATCACCGGGCTGCGCCGCGGCGGGCGTTGCAAAGGCGGCGACGGCTCCGACAAGGGCGGCGGTGAGGGTCGCGGATCTCATTTCACATCTCCGGGCCAGAGGCGCGGCGGCCTCGTTTCGACACCCCGAAAATGGCGCGGAGTTTCGATACCCTCAAAGGCTCAATTGAGATTAAAACGATCGAAAAATCGCATCAAATGAGCTCACCGCTCCGACGTCACGGACCGCGCCGCCCGCAACATCGGCGCGACGAGCGTTCCGGGCGGGTCATGGTGCGCGAATACGAAATCGATCGGCACGCTGACGCCCTCGACACGGTGAAAGCGCACCCGCGGCGGCGGCCGGTGAGCGGCGGCGCCGTTCACCAGCGCACAGCCCACCCCCGCCGAGACGAGCGCCAGAATGGCCGTCTCGTCACGGGCTTCTTGGAGGATCTGCGGCTCGACCCCGATCCTCGCGAGCGCGGCGCGCTGCGCATCGTAATAGTCCGGCGCCGCCGCGCGCGGAAAACCGATCATCGCCAGCCCGTCGATATCCTCCGCGCTCAGCGGCCCGTCATGGCCGAAATCGAGCGAGGCATTGGCCGCCAGCGCCACATCGTCGGTGCGCAAGGGGACGCAGGCGAGCCCAGCCGCGTTCAGCGCGTCGCCCTGGCGGTATAGAAACCCGCAGTCGAGCCGACCCTCGCCCAGCGCCGTCGTCTGATCCCGAGATCCCATGGGGGCGACGTGCAACCGAATGTCCGGGTTTTCGCGCGCGAAGCGATCCAGCGCCCTGGGCGCGGCGCCGTCCCAAGCGCCGCTTTCGATCAGACCGACGCGGAGCACGCCGCCCCGCCCCTCGGCGATCCGACGCGCGGCCCCGCCCGCCTCGGCCAAACGGTCCAATAACGGAGAGATCTCGGCGAGGTAGGCCGCCCCCGCCTGGGTGATCCGCAGTCCGCGTCCCACGCGGTCAAACAGGGCGAAGCCCAATTCGGCCTCCAGATCGCGCAGCGTCCGGCTGACCGCGGGCTGCGCGACGCTGAGCCGAGTTGCGGCGGCGTGCACCCCGCCGGTCTCGGCGATGGCGCGGAAGGTGCGGAGGTGGCGCAGTTCCATGACCCGGCCTCGTTGCGTCGTTGATCAAACGATAGCGGATCGGGATCGGTTTGCGAGCGCCGCGGCGCCATCGGGTATCGGCCGAGCCCTTGCCCGGCCGCCATCGCCCATAACGCATCTGAGCGCCTTTTCCTCAGCCGCACGAACTCATCGCGCGCCGGAGGGGGGCGACCGGGGGCGGACGTCCCATGATCTAAGATACTGAAAGAAAACAACGTTTCTGCAGCTCGGCTGGATGCTCGGCTCGATCGCCGCTCACCCCTCCCCGACGGCCAGCAGCTGCGCCTCCAAGGCCGCGACACGCGTGGTGAGAGCCTCGACAACTTGCGCCACCTCCGCCTCCGTGTAGCGCGGCGTGATGTGTTGCGGGCAGTTCCAGTCGAGCGCGTCGATGCGGATGCGGATCCCGCGTTCCACCTTAGCCTCGTAACCCGGCAGGGACAGTTTCGCGAGCGTATCCGTCTCCGCCGGATCTATCTCCGCTGCGTGGCCGAAAACCTTCAGGCGGGTGCGGTTTGCGTAGTCCATCAGGAACAGCGAAACGCGGGCGTCCGTCTGGATGTTGCCGAGGCTCACATACTGCCTGTTGCCGGCGAAGTCGGCGAAGGCGAGCGTGCGGTCGTCGAGCGCGCGCAAAAAGCCCTCGGGGCCGCCCCTATGCTGCACATAGGGCCAACCGGTCTCGCTGGCGCTCGCGATGTAAAAGCTGTCGCGCGCGGCGATGAAGGCGGCCTCCCTTGGGCCGATGCGGTCGCCGCGGGCGGCGCCGACCTCGAAGCGGGCGTAAGAGGCGCGGCTGCCGCGCGCCTCCTGAAGGGTCTTCACCGTATCGGTGAAAGCGATGTCGTGATAGGCGTGAGGCATCTGGTCTCTCCGGTCTTGCAGGGTGATTGGGCGCGCCGCGGCGCGCCCGTCAGCTCAGAGCGTCGTCGCCCAGTCATCCGGAACCCATGTGAGCCGGCCGCCGTCGCGACCGATCCGGCCGAGGCCGGGGAACGGCATGTGCGTCGCCGCAACCAGGCTTCCGTCGTCTGCGGCCATTGGAAAGAACCGCGCGCGCATGCGTTCGGCGGCCGCCGGGTCCTGTTCGAACACGAACCCGACATCGGCGCGGCGGGGATGCACGAGCGGGTGGAACAGCATATCCGAGACGATCAGCATCGACTGTCCCGCATCGGCGATCCGAACCCCGACGTGGCCCGGCGTGTGGCCCGTCAGATCGACGATCGAGACGCCCGGCAGAACGTCGTGCGCGCCTTCGGTCTGTTGCAGGCGCGGGTAGAGACGGACCAGTTCGGCGGCCGCATCGAAAGAGGAACGCAGGAACTCCGGCGCTGACGCGCGCGCGGCCGGGTCGGTGAAGTAGGCGACGTCCCGCCGATCGACATAGACCTCCGCCCCGCCATATACCGCCGCGCCTCCGGCGATCGCCCCGGAGATGTGATCGAAATGCGTGTGCGTCAGGATGACGGCGTCGATGTCATTCGGCGCGACGCCCAGCGAAGCGAGCGCGCCGGGCAGTTTGCCCGTGTGCTCGCCGATACCGCCGGCGGGACCGGTGTCGACAAGGATGAGGCGCTCGCCGTCGTCGATCAGATACTGCGTGAACCCGAGACGCAGCGTATCGCCCGGCCGGTTCACATGGGTCGCAGCGGCCTGCGATGCGGTCTCCTCCGCGGCCTGCCCCGTGAAAAACCCGTAGGGCATGTCGTAATGGCCGTCCGTGAGGACATGGACGGTGAGCCGGCCGATGTTAACGGCGGCGTGCGGGATCGGCTTCGCCAGTGTGACGGCGCGGGCCGTGCTGACGGCGGCCGCGAGGCCGCCGGCGGCCAACGGAGCTGCAAGCAGCGTGCGGGCGAAGTTGCGGC
Organism: uncultured Neomegalonema sp.; assembly: GCA_964491865.1. Lineage (GTDB taxonomy): Bacteria > Pseudomonadota > Alphaproteobacteria > Rhodobacterales > Rhodobacteraceae > JBCBRF01. The sequence continues at coordinate 8,917 of CAZBIG010000038.1, forward strand.
GGGTGAGGGACATGGCGTTTCTCCTTCGGAACGGATCAGCGTTGCGCGCCCCGCGAAGATGCGGATTGCGTCCGATCGAAAGAATTGGGAAAAAAAGGCAATCAGTATTCCAGTTTCTGGAATGATCATGGATCGGCTGCGTGAACTGGAAGTCTTCACGGAGATCGCCGCGGCCCGTTCTCTGGCCGAGGCCGGACGGCGGTTGAACATGTCGCCGCCGGCTGTCACCCGCACTCTTGCGGCGCTGGAGGAACGGCTCGGCGTGCGATTGGCGCAGCGCACGACACGGCATCTGAAACTGACCGAAGCGGGACAGCGCTTTCGCGACTCCGCCATGCGGTTGCTGGCCGACTTGGACGCCGCTGAGCGCGAGGCGGCCGGTTCCAGCCTGACGCCGCGCGGCCGCATCGCGATCACCGCCTCAAGCGGTTTCGGTCGGCTCGCGGTCGCGCCGTTGTTCGCCGAATATCTGGCTCACAATCCGCAGGTCACGGGCAGCGTCCACCTCTGGGACCGGAACGTCAATCTCGTGGAAGAGGGCATCGACCTCGCCGTGCGGATCGGCCCCTTACCGGGCGCTGGGCTGATCGCGCGCCGGGTCGGCGACGTCCGACGCATGCTCGTCGCGAGCCCCGACTATCTCGGCCGCGTGGGCGGCGTGAACGACGCCGATGCGCTCGCCGGTCAACGCATCATCGCCTTTCGCGGCCTGATGCCGACGGACAGGCTCGCCCTCGGCGGCGTCAGCCGCACCGTCGCGCCGTGGATCGAGTTGAACGACGCGCTGGCCGCGCTCGCGTTGGCGGCGGACGGCTACGGCGTGACGCTCACGATGAGCTACCTGGCGCGGCCGCAGATCGCCTCAGGGGCGCTGGTCGAGGTGCTGCCGGAACTCGCCCCGCCGGTCTCGCCCGTGCAGCTGGTCTGGCCCGAGGCGCGCATGCCCACCGCCGCAGTGCGCGCCTTCATCGATTTCACGCAACCTCGGCTCACGTCGCTGCTCCGATAAGTTGGCGTTCAGATCGGAGAACAGCCGACCTCCGGACACCAAACCTGTCCTCCGCAAAGAGGAACTCGATCCAAGCAGCGAACTGATGGCGGAGGGAGCGTCCGCAGAATGGGTGTCCACAGCCGTCTAGTGTGGCGTCATTCTGTTTCAGAAACTCTTTGTATTTCAGTGCCTTGACCAGATATCTGTCCATCGCCATCCAGGTGGATCCATGCTAAGCGTCGTTCGAGTGTGGGAACAGATGTTGGAACGCAGTGGCTCTGACGGCTCGCAAGGTGGAGACTGCCGCCCCCGGAAAACACATCGACGGGCGCGGCCTGATGCTGGTCGTGAAAGCCTCCGGCGCGCGATCCTGGGTGTTGCGCTATCAGCTGGCCGGCCGGCGTCGCGATCTCGGTCTGGGGCCCTACCCGGAGGTGACGCTCGCCGACGCCCGCAGGCTCGCGCTCGAGGCGCGGCGGCTGATCGCCGAGGGCCGCGACCCGCTCGTCGAGAAGAAAAAGCGCCGGACGCTTACCTTTGTCGAGGCGGCGGAAGCGCTGATCGCGAGCAAAGCGAGCGGCTGGCGCAACGCCAAGCATGCGGCCCAATGGCGGTCGACGCTCGGCGCATACGCGATCCCGCAACTCGGGCCGCTCGCCGTCGACGCGATTGAGACAGAGGACGTGTTGTCCGTCCTGCGGCCGATATGGACCGAGAAGCCCGAGACCGCGAGCCGGGTCCGCCAGCGGATCGAGGCCGTGCTCGACTACGCCGCGGCCACGGGCGCGAGGACGGGCGACAACCCGGCGCGCTGGCGCGGACATCTCGACCACCTGCTTCCGAAGCCCACGAAGGTGCGCGCCGTCCAACATTTCGTCGCGCTAGACTGGCGCAAGATCGCCGGGTTCATGGCCGCGCTCAAGGCCCGCGACGGGGTCGCCGCCCAGGCGCTGGCGTTCCTGATCCTGACCGCGGCCCGGAGCGGCGAGGTGCGGCTCGCCCGATGGTCGGAGATCGATCTCGACAACGGCGTTTGGACCATTCCGGCCGAACGGATGAAGGCGGGGAAGGAGCATCGGGTTCCGTTGAGCCCGCCGGCCCGCGCGCTTCTCGGACCTCCCGGCGCCCGGGAGAAGCTGATTTTTCAAAGTCCGCAAAAGCCCGGCCGCCCGCTCAGCGACATGACGCTGACGGCGCTGCTACGCCGCATGCTCGAGGCTCCGGTCACCGTGCACGGCTTCCGCTCGACATTTCGAGACTGGGCGGGGGAGGACAGCACGTTTCCGCGAGAAGTGATCGAGGCGGCGCTGGCGCACCGACTGAAAGACAAGGCTGAAGCCGCCTACGCCCGTGGCGATCTTTTCACCAAGCGCCGCGCGCTGATGGACGCCTGGGCGGCGCGATGCTTCGGTTCGGGCCGCTGAGCGAAGCGCCTCTATCGATCTCTCGATCTCTGGACCGGGCTGGACTAAAGAGATCCTGTGATGTGGCGGGGTGGGTCATGAACAATAGGGGGCTCTGGGTTGCGATGGCGGTCGTGCTGGCGCTGTTTTGCAGCGGCGCCGTATGGCTAAGCCAAGCTTATCTGCCGACGGTCTCCGCGCCTCTCGACGCCGAGACGAGCGGGCGGGGCGCGGTCGTCTCGGCCGATGGCGCGAGATACTACGCAACGCCCGCGGGCATTGTGATGCGGGCGGCGCTTGGCGAAGACCCACAGGAATGGGCGCGGCTCGGGCCCGGACCGGTTCGGCTCGCCGCGGCTGGCGGGCGCGTGTTCGCGGCGTGGGAAAGCGCGCAGGGCGACGCCTTTTTGCAGCGGCTCGAGACATCCGACGCGACGCCCGAGCCGCTCGACGTGGTGGCGACGGCGCTCGGATCCACCAGCGCAGCGGGCGATGGCGCGCTCTGGATCGGCGGGATCGACGGCTCGGTTTGGCGCGAGGACGGCGACGGCTTTGTCGCGCTCGAGCAACGGCTGCCGAGCTGGGTGCGCTTTCTACGCTACGACGCCGCGCGGGACGTGATGGTCGCGATCAGCGCCGACGGATCTCGGCTCGAGGCGGGGCGCTCAGGCGTGCGCGTTTCGATCGCCGAGACGCCCAACGTCTTTACTCTTCACGCCGCCCTTAAGGCGGATCCCGAGCCGGACCCGGATCCTTACGCGCCAGAAACCGAATTCCGCGACTGTCCGGAATGCCCCGAGATGGTTGTCGTTCCTGGCGGGACGTTCCTGATGGGTTCGCCGGAAAGCGAGCCGGGCCGAGATGCGGACGAAGGCCCGCGGCGGCAGGTGACGATCGCCCGCTTCGCCATCGGCAAATACGAGGTGACTTTCGCCGAATACGAGGCCTGCGTGGTCGCGGGCGGCTGCAAGGAGCTGCCCGATGATCGCGGCTGGGGCCGCGGACAGCGACCGGTGATCAACGTCTCCTGGAACGACGCGCAGGCGTATGTGGCTTGGCTGAACCGCAAGGTGGGGGCGGAGGTCTACCGCCTGCCGTCGGAGGCGGAGTGGGAGTATGCGGCTCGGGCGGGGACGACCACGCGATTTTCATTTGGCGACAGCGACGGCGCGCTCGGCGGGTACGCTTGGTACAGCGGCAACGCCGGGGGAAAAACCCATCCCGTCGGCGCCTACCCGGCGAACGCGTTCGGGCTCGCCGACATGCACGGCAATGTCTGGGAGTGGGTTCAGGATTGCGGAAACAGCTCTTACGCTGGCGCGCCGTCGACTGGCGAGGCTTGGATGTCAGGGGACTGTTCCCGAGCCGTTCTGCGCGGCGGCTCGTGGTTCAGCGAAGCACAGAACCTTCGCTCGGCGTTCCGCTTCAGGCTCAGGCGCGTCGACCGGGACAACGACATCGGTTTTCGCCTGGCGCAGACGCTTCCCGGCGCTTAGCCGGGAAGCTTACTCCCTACCCCTTTACCCCTTTACCCCTTAAAAAGACGGCTGCGGCGCGATGCGCCTTGTGTATCGGCGAAGCCG
>CAZBIG010000039.1:0-12874 GCA_964491865.1 uncultured Neomegalonema sp.
GGCGAGAACGCCGAGTTCATGCGCCAGTATCTGTCCGGCGAGCTCGAACTCGAGTTCAATCCGCAGGGCACGCTCGCCGAGCGCATGCGCGCCGGCGGCTGCGGCTTCCCGGGCTTCTACACCAAGACCGGCGTCGGAACCGTGATCGCCGAAGGCAAAGAGCACAAAGAGTTCGACGGCGAGACCTACATTCTCGAGCGCGCCATCGTTGCGGATCTGTCAATCGCGAAGGCGTGGAAGGCCGACGAAACCGGCAACTGCGTCTTCCGCAAGACCGCCCGCAACTTCAACCCGCCGGCGGCCATGTGCGGCAAGGTCTGCGTGATGGAGGTCGAAGAGATCGTGCCGACCGGCAGCCTCGATCCCGACCATATCCATCTGCCCGGCATCTATGTGCATCGCCTGATCCAGGGCGCGCACGAGAAGCGGATCGAGCAACGGACCGACCGGGAAGGCTGACAACGCCGCGGCGAAGGAGACGAGAGATGCCATGGGATCGCAACCAAATGGCGGCGCGGGCCGCGCAAGAGCTGCAAGACGGCATGTACGTGAACCTCGGGATCGGCATTCCGACGCTGGTTTCGAACCACATCCCCGAGGGCGTGCAGGTGACCCTGCAGTCCGAAAACGGGATGCTGGGGATGGGTCCGTTCCCGACGGAGGATCAGGTCGACCCGGACCTGATCAACGCCGGCAAGCAGACCATCACCGAGCTGCCGCACACCGCCTATTTCGACAGCGCCGCAAGCTTCGGCATGATCCGCGGCGGGAAAATCGCCATGGCGATCCTGGGCGCGATGGAGGTGGCCGAGAACGGCGATCTCGCGAACTGGATGATCCCCGGCAAGCTCGTCAAAGGGATGGGCGGCGCGATGGATCTCGTCGCCGGCGTCGGCCGCGTGGTCGTGATCATGGACCACACGAACAAGGCCGGCGAGAGCAAGCTGCTTAAGGAGTGCACGCTGCCCCTCACCGGCAAGGGCGTGGTCGACCGCGTGATCACCAATCTCGGCGTGTTCGACGTGGTTGAAGGCGGCTTGAAGCTGATCGAAACCGCGCCCGGCGTCGACGAGGCCGAGATCCGCGAGAAAACGGTCGCCAACCTCGTCTGAACGGCGCGCGGGCGGTCGAGCTGGCCGCCCGGCGGGCGCGCAGACGGGCGGCGGGCGGCGGCGGGCTCAGGCCCTGGCATCAGGCCCTGGGATCGGCCCCTGGGATCGGCCCCTGGGATCAGGCCGCCTGCGCCACGCGCGCGAGGTAAGCCGCCGCGGCCGCCCGAGCGTCCAGGACCGCATCCTCGACTTCGCTGATCAGCTGATGGCTCGGGGCGACGCGCTCGGCGGCCGCCGTCGCGGCCGCGAGCCTCAGAAAGCCCAAGGTCCGCGCCGTTCCCTTCAAGCCGTGCGCCGCCGCGGACCAGGCGACCCGGTCGCCGCCGTTGAGCGCCTCGGCCATGGTCGCCAAGTATACGCTCGACTGGCCAAAGTAGAGACCGAACAGCTCTTTCTGAAGCGCCAGATCGCGCATGGTGTTTTCGTCAAGAACCGCCGGATCCAAACTCGCCAGCCGCTCGGACCCGCTGCTTGCGCCCATGGGCGCGGGGTGCGTCGAGACCATCTCTCTCTCCATCGCAGCGCTCGCGACGACTCGGCGAGTCGCTCCCTCCGTTCGACGGTAGATGGAAAAAGTTTGTGGTCGGTTGAGGCCGAAACACGGCGAGTATGGGGCCGCGCCCCTGGCGATCACTGACCCGAGAGCGCCCCGCCATCGCCGACGTCGACCGGTTGACGCGGAAAACGACCATTAATTGTCGCGGTAGGTTCTAAAGGCCGGCAAGACTAAGACCGTGGCGGACGCCGGCAGCGTCTGCCGAGATAACTTCACCCGATACTCCGAATTGTACGCAATCTCGAATTCGTCCGCCATGCCCGCGATAAACCGCTCGAGATTCGACGGCCCGAAGGCGTGCATCGGAATGACGACGCGGGCGCGCAGCTTCTTCAACGTCTCGATCATCTGCGCTTGGGTCATCGTGTAAACGCCGTCCACGGGCGCGAACACCACGTCGACAAAGCCCATCTCGGCGAACTGAGCCTCGGTCGGCACATGGTGCAAATGGCCGAGATGGCCGATGCACAAATCGCCGATCTCGAAAATGAAAATCGAATTGCCGTCGGGCACGCGCGTGTCGCCGTACAGCAGGTCCGTGGTCACGTTGCGGATGCGCGCGTCTTTCACTCGCAGGTCATGGACCGCGGGCGCCCCCGGTCGCCCCCATCCGCGCAGGACATGCTCGATGCCCGGCTTGATGAAGTCAGTAAAATGGGTCTCGTGCGCGTTGTTCATGGTCACGACGGTCGGCGCCGGGCCCCGACCGGCGAAGCCGGCGTAATCGGTGGCGATCGACACGCCCTCCGGCGTCTCAATGCGCAAGGTCGCGTGCCCGATAAAGCTCACGCCCACTTCGCCCGGCGCGACTTCGCCCGGATCGAACGTCGCCGGCCGGGCGTGCGCGCGGGCGTCGATCGACGCCGCGCGCCAAAAAGGGTCGGGGCCGGAGACGAAGCCTTGGCAGCCTGCGGCGGCCTGGCCGCCGATCCCCGCGGCGACAGCCGCGGCGACGGCGGTTCCGACAAGACGGGCGAGCGGACGATAGCGCGGCATGGACGGCTCCTCGAAGTGTCGGCGACGGGCGAGTCGGCCCCCTTAGGGTGCGCGAGGTTCCCCGACCGACGCAAGCCGCCCCCGCCCCCGTCAATGGACCGTCCGCGAGCCGCCCTTGGTCAGCGGCAAGGCCCGCTCGATCCGCGCGATGACGCCTTCGCGGTCGCGCCGCCAATCGAGCGACAGCACCGACAGCGCCCCCCAACCAAAGGCGCGCAGAACGCTCGGTTTGATCACATGGCGCTCGAGCACGTCGCGATTGGCGTAATGCGCGGGCCCGTCGATCAACACCGCGAGCTCATGGCCCGCAGCGTCCGGCCGCCGCACGGCGAGGTCGCAAACGAATTTCGATTCGCCCACCGTGACGTCGACGGCGTAGCCCCGTTCGCGCAGCGCCGCCGCGATCTGCGGGGCCACGGGCGATTCGAGCGCGGCGCGTTCGGGCTGAGCGTGCGGCGCCACCGCGGCCAGAGCGCGCCGCATGGCTTCCGCGTCGCCCACGGACACCGCCTCGGCGAACCGAAGATAGGTTTTCAGGCACAGCGCCCCGGTGTTGTAATCGTTGGTGATGCGGTCCGCCTTGATGCTCGAGACCAAGGCAATGTGCGCTTTCGCCCGGCTGAAAATGACGTTGAGCCGCTTCTCGCCGCCAGCGCGGTTGATCGGGCCGAAGTTCATCCGCATCCGTCCGGCGCTGTCGGGCGCATAACAGACCGACACGATGATCACGTCGCGTTCGTCGCCCTGCACGTTTTCCAGGTTCTTGACGAACAACCCGGCGAATTGGCCGTCTTCTTCGCGCTCTTGCTCTTTCTCATAGGCGGCGGCGAATTTGGCGTCGGCCTTCGCCAGCGTCTCAAGCGCGCGTTCGATCTCGTTCTGCTGCGCTTCGGAAAACGCCACCACGCCCAGCGTCTGACCGCCGCCTTCGCTCGCCTTCGCCAGCAACAGGCCGCGCACCATTTCGGCGATGTAGTCGGCTTCGCCGCTGTTGCGCTGGTTCTCGTACACGCCATAGGGCGTGAAGTGGAAACTGACCGGCCGGCTTAGCGTGTCGCGCCAGGCCGTCCGCCCGACCGAGGCGTCCTGCGCCTCGATCGGCGACGCGGCGGTCAAGCGCCGCACCGAAGGCACCGAGATCAGCTTGCCCCCGTAAAACACCGCGTTCGAAAACGCGATCAGCGCCTCGGAGCGGCTGCGATAGTGCCAACCGAGCAAGGTCGAGGGCAGCGTCTTCGCCGCCTGCCCCAGGAAGCTCTCCGCCGTCAGATCCAGCGCGATCGTCGGATCCTCGGCTTCGGCCGGGTCCCCGTCCTCGGCCTCGCCGGCGGGGCCCGAGCCGAAAAAGTTGGTCGGCGGCAGCTGCTTTTCGTCGCCCACGACGATCACCTGCGGCGCGCGGAACAGCGTCGGCGCCGCGTCTTCGACCGACACCTGAGACGCCTCGTCGAAAATCGCGACGTCGAACAGATCGCCGCTCAGCGGCAGCACGTCGGCGACCGACAGCGGGCTCATCAGCCAGACCGGTTTCAGATCCCGGATCACCGGACCGGCGTCTCCCGACATCAAATCGCGCAAGGTCGCGTTTCGGTTCGACTTTTCGAGCGCCGCGCGCCCTTTGGCGTAGGCCTCTCGCTTGGCCAGGTCGTCGGCCGTGGGCGCTTGGGCGTCGTCTTCGAACAGATCGCCCCCGAGCCCGGCCTTTTTGCCGCCGATCGCGCTGGCGCGCACGGCGCGGGCGAAACGGTCCTGCGCGTTCAACAGCAACGCCCGCGCGTTCGCCTTGCGGAAGATCGCCAGCGTCTCGGCGATCTGGTCCGCGGTCTCGTCGACGGAAAAGCCGGTCATCTCGCGCAACGCCGGCCGCACCACCAAAGCGCGCTCGACCGCGCGGTCGAGCACCGCGGCCTCGAGCCCGTCGAGCGTCAGATCGAGCGCGCGCAAGGCGGCCCGCACGCCTTCGGGCGCGGCGGCGAGCGCCCGCAGCGCCGGCGCGAAGGCCGGAAGCGCGTCGCGGTTCTTCTCGAGCTCGGCCAGCGCCGCGAAGGCTTTGGTCGCCGGCAACGCGTCGAGCCCCTCGAAGCAGGCCGCGATCGCGGCCCGCGCCGCATCCGCTTCGGGCTTCAGCCGGGCCAGCTGCTGGATCTGCTCGATCGCGGTCTCGACCTCGGCCTTCGGCGCGCCTTTGTCGGCGGCCTCGCGCGCCAGCTCCATCAGCGGGGTGGCGTAGCGGCCTTCGCGCGGCTCGCCATTGTCGCGATCCTCGACGATCATCAACGCCGCTTCGCCGTATTTCATGCCGATCAGCGCCGCCAGCCGGGTCTCGACCCGGGCGCATTCCTCGGCGGCTTCATGCTCGCGCAGCAAGTCGGCCAGCACGTCCGCGACGCGCGGCTGGATTGCGAGTTCGGCGAACCCCGCGCGCTCGGCGACCTCGGCCTTCACCTGCCGCCACGCGCTCGACAGGAAGCTCAGGAACCGCCCCTCTTGGGCCCGCGCCACCATCAGCGCGCTCTCGGTCTCGACCGGCGAGAGCTTGTTCTTCCAGATCCGCGTTCGGCTCTCGGCGCGGGTCAACGCCTCGCGCGCCTCCTGCACCAGCCGCGCGTCCGCCGCGAAGGTGTTCGACAGATAGCTGTCGGGATCCAGGATCGCGAGTTTCCGGGCGGTCGCGACGGGCAGCAGGCGCGCCGCATAGTCGATTTGCGCGAACAGCGCGCCGAGCGGCGCGGGCTCCGCCGCCCGCCAAAGCGCCAGGGCCGCGGCCGCGTTCATGCGCTCGAGATGCGGCTTCAGCGCGTTGAGCGCCGCGGTCAGGCGTTCGAACAACTGCGGGTCAGCGGACGCCTCGGCCGAGACGAAGCGCGCGGGATGCCGGGCGAGGATCGGCTCAGAGCCGATCCGGGTCAACGCGGCCGCCATCGCCTGCGCCGCCTCGCGCCCTTCGCGCCACTCCGCTAGCGTCGGCAGCAGCTCCGTCCAGCCCGGCGCAGGAGCCAACACGCCGCCTCGGGTCGGATGGGTCGGCTCCGACGGCCGGAGCGCCGCCGCCGCGCGCGCCGCCGCCTCGGTGGCGAGCCGATGCATGGGCGCGCCTTCGGCGATCGACGTCATGTCTTCGTCAAGCGCCTCGAGCTTGCCGAGCGCGGTCAACGCCTTCAACGCCGCGGCCGCCCGCTCTTCCGAAGCCGCCGCGGCCTCTTGATCGACGCTTTCGCGCCAGCTGTCGTACAACGCCTTCACGTCTTGGATGAACGGTCGACGGTCCTCTTGGCTGTCATGCACCAGCGCGCACAGGCGATGCAGGCCGAGCGCGCGCAGCCGGTGGTGCACCACGTCGAGCGCCGCGCGCTTTTCGCAGACGAACAACACCCGTTTGCCGCGCCCGATGAAGTCGGCGAGCAGATTGGCGATGGTTTGCGACTTGCCGGTGCCGGGCGGCCCTTGGATCACGAAGCTTTCGCCCGACCGCGCCCGATGGACCGCCGCCTCTTGGGTCGGATCGGCCGGCACCACTTGAAAACGCTCGGTCAAGGCCGGCGTCTCGGGGTCGCTGGCCAGCGGCCGCGCGCCTTCCGAGAACAATTCGGCGAACGGCCGCGCCGGCGGCGGCGCGCCTTCGGCCAAAAGCTCGTCGTAATCCCGCACGAGCGACATCTTGCGATAGTTGAAGTTGGCGAGCGTCACCGAGCACAGGTCGATCGCCCAGACCAACTCGTTCTCGACGCCGGGCTCGACCAGCTCGCGCACGTACGGCGGCGGCGGTCCGACCCGCCGCTTCTCGGCGACGGGCGCCATCGCCACGCCGGTTTTGGGGGCGGCCGAAGCCGGGGTCAGGGCCCCGGCGAAGTCGTGCTTCGGCGGGGAGGCCGGCGCCACATAGCGGTGGTAGAGCTGGTCCCCGAGCGGGCGATAGCCCGACGGGTGGTAGGAGTAGTCGCAGTGGAACCGATGCCGCGCGCCGGGTCCTGACGGCCGCGAGCGCCGCTTGAACAGATCCACCCGCCGACGCGCGCGCTCGTGCATCAGGCGGATCTGAGGCCGATCGGCCATTTCGAGCCGCACGCCGGGCTCGCTGTCGCTGATCTGGTCGGCCAGCGACTTATGCAGGGCGTCGATCGCGCCCGGATCTTCCAGATCGACGCGATCGGGCAGTTCGACGCGATACAGCATCGACAAATACCGTCGCAGCGTCGGGTTCACCTCGGCTTCGGTGGACAGCGCCCGGAGCGACAGCTGGTCGCGCACCCCCGGGATCTTTTTCAGCTCGACCGGGATCAGCAGCAGCGGCGACGAAATCGGCTCCTCGGGCGCGTTCTTCAGGTCGCGCCACCGCAGAAAGGCCGCCACCAGGCGCAGCTGCGATCGGCCGAATTCTTTTCGGTCGCGATTGGCCTGCTTCAGCAGATTGAGGAGCGTCGGCGTGACGTGCGGCATCTCCTCGACGCGGAGATATTCCGACAGCGTCATCGGCTCGCCCGACATCAGACGGTCGCGCGCCTCGCCGGCCCAGGTGAACAATTGCTCTTCGCGGATCGCCGAGACCCGCAGCACGATCGGGGTCGACGCCTCGGTCAGGTTCAGCTCGGCGGCGGACGGCTTGTGAAACAACAGCTTGTTGCGCCGCGACATGTCGTAGAGGCGGCCGCGCAGCTCCGACAGGATCTGGGCGTCGCGCGGCAGCTTTTTCTCGTGTTTCTCCTGCGCCCGGTTTTGTCCGATCCGGCGATGCCGCTCGAAGCCCTTGATCAGCTCGGGCAAGTCCTGAGCCCGCCGGCGCCGGTCGAGCTCGGTCATGCGCATGAGAAGCCGCGCCGCCACGGGATGCAGCCGGCGGTTCACCTGGTGCAGCCGCTCTCGGTTGGCTGCGAACTCGGCCAGCTGGTTCTGCTCGGTGAAGTCGAGACCGGTGGCCAGGCTGGCCCCGATCATCCCGAGACTGAAGATGTCGGTCAGCGGGTCATGATGCAGGACCGCATGCTCCCACGAGCGGTAGTCGGGCAGGAACACCGGCCGGTCGGGGGTCTGGCCGCGCAGGCCGATCGCCAACGCCTCGGTCTCGTCCGCCTCGTAGCCGCTTGAAAAATCGAGGGCGCCCACCATGCCTTGCACCCGCTCGAGCGCGCCGCCGTTGCGGCTCGGCTCTTTGGTTCGCGCGTCTTCGAACCAAAGCCGGCCGCGATGCACCCGCAGCGCCTCGACCCCGTCGAGCGGGGCCACCCGCCCGAACTCGTGCGCCTGGGCGACCTGGCGCATGAGCGGCAGCAGGGCCGCCAACACGTCTTCGGTGCTCACGCCCTCATAAGCCGCGAATTCGGCGCGAAGGTCGTGGAAGTCTTGGAACTTCTGCTCGACGAGGCTGGTCATCGGGCGCCTCCCGTCGCGCTTGAGGGGCCGGCGGCGGGCGGGACCTCGGCCTCTCCGAGCCGGTCGAGCGTGTCGAGAACCGTGCGCATCGCGTCGCGCGTGTCGTCCTCGGTCACCGGCTCGAAGGCCCCGGCGTCGAGTTTGGCCAACAGCGCATCGGCCCGCGCCAGAATCTGCGGCGCGTTCTTCTCGATTTCGCCGAGCTTGGTTCGCGTGATCTTCAGCTCGCGCGCCGCCAGGTCTTTGAAGATTTGACCGAAGTCGAAATCGCTCGCGAACATCAGCGCCTGCGCCATGATCATTTCGTCGATTTCCGGATCGACCGTGACGAAATCGAGCAGCAGAAACGCCAGATACTCGCGCGCCGAAGGCCCGGCCGCCTTGATCTGCGCCCGCAGGCCGTCGAGCGGCGCGCTCGGGCGGTGGCCGCGCTCGAGCACTTCAGCGAGCCGCGGCGAGATCTGACGGGCGTGCTCGCGGATCCGGTCCCGGTGCCGCCACGGGTCGGAAAGAAACTCGACCAGCACCGCATGGGTCAGATCGGACAGCGACTCTTGCGCCAACAGGTCGAGATGCTCGATCGAGGGCGCGCCCTCGAGCAGCCGCTCTGCGCGCAGCGCCGCCGCCTCGGCGTCATGGGCCCAATGCGACAGCAACGCCGCCCGCAGATGCCCCTCGCTGTGCCCGTCCGGCCCGGGCTCGGCTTCGAGCGCCGCCTCGGCTTGGGCGAGATAGCCGGCCGCGCTCACATCGTCCTGACCGCTGGCGATCTTGATCTGCGCGGACAGCGCCGGGTCGAGATCGCCGACCGCCCAAAGCCCGTAGCGGTCCGCGAACATCTCAGTGTAGAGCCGCTCGAGCCGCGCCGACGCGTGATAGGCGGGCGCGCAGGTCGGCTGCTCGATCGCCCAGCCGATCAACCGATTCGCAGTCCAGATCCGCCCCTCGTCCAGCGTCCAAAGCCGGTGATGCGCCAGCTCATGGCCAAGCGTGAAGCGCAGCTCGGCGGTGGTGAGCGCCCGCAGCAGATCGCCGGCCAACACGACATGCGCCTCGGCGGGGTCGAAGAACAGCGCCGCGTTGCGCTTTCGCCCCGCCGCCTCGCCCTGGTACAGCGACACCGGCGCCGCGATCTCCATCGCCTCGGCGATTTCGCCGGCCGCTTGGTAGAGCGCGGGGTGATCCGTCGGATCAAGCTTATAGGCGCGGCGCCGGATTTCGAGCCCGAGCGCGTTCGCGGCCTCTTCAACCACTTTTTCGCTGGCGAAAAACGCCCACAGCCCGTCGCACCGACGCTCGAGCAGGTTGGCGAGACGACGGTGATAAGGCGTCGGCGACGGTGCGCGATAGCGCGTAAAGGCGGCGTCTGGCATCGGCGCGGGCGCTCTTTCGATTCTACCCCAAGCGCCTCCCCGACCGCTCTGCGTCAGCCATGGGAGGCGCGGCCCGCGCGGGGCGGCCGACCGCCCCGGACGACGCCGTCGCCCGGAACGAGAGGCGACCGACACGAGCCTTAGTGGGTCCTGCTCTCTCGATCGCGATATAGCGTGTTTACCGATCGGACGAAAGCCGGAACTCCGCCCGGCCCGCGCTTTCAGCGGACGCGGTCGCCCAACCGCGCCTCAAACAGGCAGGGGCCCGGGCGCTGGGCCGCGCAGCAGGTTTCGCGCACGCGCACGCCGTCGTCGACCAGCGCCCGAAGCAAGGCCTCGAAAGCGCCCGAGAACAGGCCGCAGACCGGACGCTCCGACCAAAGCGCCGACCCGGACTCCGCGCCGGCCAAGGCCGAGCCGTCGAGCCGGATTCGCCAGCCGTCGGCGGCCCGCGCGACCGAGAACTTCCCGCCGTCGCCGGCGAAGGTGGCCGCGTTCCGAGCCATCGCCGCGAACAACAGCGTCGCGCCCAGCCGCCGAGGCGACGCCTTGATCACCGCCTGGGCGCCCCGGGGGATCCGCACCGCGAGCAGATAAGCGCCGAGCAGAGCCCCGGCCCGCCGCGTCGTCAGATGCGCCTCGGCCGGGCCGACGGCCTGGAACAGGGCGCGGGTCAGCGCCGCGGCTTCGGCGACCGGCACCGGAGCGGTCGGGGGCGCCGCGAACCGATGGGCGAGCCCGGCCGCGCGAAACACCGCGTCGGCCCGCGCCGGCCCGACGCGCTCGGTCAGGGCCTCGGCCACCCGCGTCAGCGCGTTCGGCCCGATCCGCCGCGGCGGCGCGCTTCGGGTCGACCGAACAAGCCGCGCCGACGCCTGGGCGGCGAGATCCGCGCTCACCGCCGGGCCTCGGCGTCCTCCATCTGTCGCTTCGAGCCGCCGCAGGCCATGATCTCGGCCTGTTTTTCGCCCGCGATCTTTCGATTGTGTTTGTGCTTCCACTCGACGCCGTCCATCGACGCGCGTTTGCGGTTCATGTCGAATTTGAAGTCGACTTTACCCTTCGACTGCGGCCCCCAATAGTTCACCCGGCCGAGATCGTAGAACTTTCGTTCGAAGCCCGCCTTCAGAAACGCCTTCAAGCATCCCAGCAGATATTTCCGCCGCTCTCCCGTGCCCGACCAGGGATAGGAAAACAGCGCTTTTCTCATGTAGAAGCGACGATAATTGTGCATCACGCGATCGAGCAGTTCGCCGCGGTCCATCGCCTCCGGCTTAATGATTGGAGTGACGAAGTTGTATTTTTCATAATCAAAGATCTCGACCTTGTCGCCCAGTTCTTTGAACAGGTCTGAGAACGGCCAGGGCGTGTACATCGCCCAGTTCGCGAGATCCGGCTTCCAATCCTCGGCCATGCGATAGGTTTCTTCCAAAGTCTCGGCGGTCTCGTTCTCGAGCCCGACGATGAATTGCGCCTCGACGACGATCCCCGCCTCGCGCAACAGACGCACTGCCCGCTTATTCTGCTCGACCGTCGTTTCTTTATGAAAGCGGTCAAGCTGAAGTTGAGCCGCCGCCTCCGTGCCGAGCGACACATGAAGCAGGCCGGCCTTTCGATAAAAGGCGAGCTCGTTTTCGTCGCGCAACACGTCGGTCACCCGCGTGTTGA
Source organism: uncultured Neomegalonema sp. (assembly GCA_964491865.1). Classification (GTDB taxonomy): domain Bacteria; phylum Pseudomonadota; class Alphaproteobacteria; order Rhodobacterales; family Rhodobacteraceae; genus JBCBRF01. The sequence goes on from CAZBIG010000039.1 coordinate 11,073, forward strand.
TGCCCCACGGAATGCCAAGATCGCGATCGATCAGCTCCTGACAAAAGGCGATGAATTTCTTCTTGTTGATGGTGGGCTCTTCGTCGGCGAGAATAAAGAACCCGACGTCGTGATCACGCACCAGCGTCTCGATTTCATCGACAACGGCCTTCGGATCGCGGATGCGGTAGTCGCGCCAGAACTTCCACTGGCTGCAGAAGCTGCAGGTGAAGGGGCACCCGCGCGCCATGTTGGGGATCGCCACGCGTTTGCCGGTCGGGATGTAGACGTACTTGCTCCATTCGAGCACGCTCCAGTCCGGCGTGATCGCCTCGAGGTTTTTCACCGTCGGCGCCGACGGGGTCGCGACCGCCTGGCCGTCCTCCGCATAGGCGAGGCCCTTGATCTCGGCGCGCTGGGCCGGCCAGCGCCCCGCGTCGATCGCGCGGATCAGATCGACGATGATCTCCTCGCCCTCGCCCCGCACGATCACGTCGACCCACGGCGCTTCGGCGAGCACCTGCTGGTACATGAAGGTCGCATGGATCCCGCCCAGCACCGTCACGGCGTCGGGGTGCAACTCCTTGGCGATCTTGAGGGCCGCCTCGGCTTTGTAAATCGACGGCGTGATGGCCGTGCAGCCGACCACGTCGGGCTTCTCCGCCGCCAACATCTCGCGCAGCGCGTCGTCCGAGATGTCGTTGGTCATGGTGTCGATGAAGCGCACATCGTCATAGCCCGCCTTCTTCAGCGCGCCGGCGATGTAAGCAGCCCAGGCGGGGGGCCAGTTCCCTGCGATTTCGGCCCCGCCGGAGTGATAGTTCGGGTGGATCAGGACAATGCGCATGGATCTGGCTCCGATATCGTCTTCTCGGAAAAGCTTACAGCAGAGGCGTCAGGAGAAGTTGACATGGCGCAAGCGGTCGGCCGAGCTGGCGCGGACCGCCGAGGAGCCTCGCCGATGACCGACGCCCCCGACCCGACGCCGTCGCGCGACGACGACCCCGCCGCGCCGCGCGCCCGCCCCGGCCCGCTTAACGCCGTCACCGACGTCGCCGGCGTGCGGGTCGGCCAGGTCGAGCATCCCGACCACCCGACGGGCGTCAGCGTCGTCATCGCCCAGACCGAGGCCGGCGACCCGGTCCCGGCGGCCGTCGACATCCGCGGCGGCGGGCCGGCCAGCCGCGAGACCGACGCGCTGTCGCTCGACGCCGCCTTCGGGCGCGTCTCGGCGATCGCGCTCTCGGGCGGCTCGATGCACGGGCTCGCGGCGGCGGACGGCGTCGCGGCCGAAATCACGGCCCGCGGCGGCGGTTTCTCGACCCGACCGGGCGCGCCGCGCGTGGCGATCGTGCCCGCGGCGGCGATCTACGATCTCTGCGCCCCGCCCAAAGGCGCCGGCCCAGCCGCCGGCGCGCCCCCGAACCCGCCCCAGAGCTCGCTCCAGAGCCCGCCCGAGAGCCCGCCCGAGAGCCCGCCCCTGGGCCCGCCTTCCGCCTCGGGCCTGCCATGGGGCGACGCGCCGATCTTCGCCGCGCTCGGTCGCCAGGCCGTCGGCGCCGCAGGACAGGCCGTCGCCCTCGGCGGCGTCGGCGCGGGGCGCGGCGCGACCGCCGGTCGGTTGAAGGGCGGCGTCGGCTCGGCCTCGATCCGCTTTGCGCCCTGGCCGGGCGCCGAGGAGGAGGCCTGGATCACCGTCGGCGCGCTCGTGGTCGCCAACCCGGTCGGCGCGGTCCGCACCCCCTGCGGCCGCGCGTTCTGGGCCTGGCCGTTCGAAATCGACGGCGAGTTCGGCGGCGGCCGGCCGGACGTGACGGTCGCGG
>CAZBIG010000040.1:0-12806 GCA_964491865.1 uncultured Neomegalonema sp.
GCGGCGTCCCCGTCGAGCCGGGGGCGCGCGCCACGGTGGCGCTGCTGGCGCCGGTCGGCGACGCCAAGCAGCCGGTCCGGGCGCTGGCCCAGAGTCTCGCCAACGCCGCCAAGCTCGCCCTGACCGACCGGGCCGACAGCGGGCTCGACCTGCGGGTCTACGACACCAAGGGCACGCCCGAAGGCGCCGCCGCCGCCGCTCAGGCCGCGGTCGCCGACGGCTCGGCGGCGATCCTCGGCCCGCTCTACTCGGGCTCGGTGGGGGCCGCCGCCCCGATCGCGCGGCGCGCGGGCCTGACGATGATCGCCTTCTCGAGCGACGCGTCGGTCGCGGGCGACAACGTGTTCCTGAACAGCTTCCTGCTCCAGGGCGAGATCGACCGGGTCGTCTCCTACGCCTCGGCCAACGGCGTGCGCTCTCTGGCGGCGCTGACCCGGGGCACGCCCGACGGCGAGATCGCTCTCGGCGCGGTCGAGCGCGCGGCCGCGGGGTCCGGGGCCCGGCTGGTGGCGTCGCAGCGCTACGCGCCGGGCTACGAGGGCATCGAAGCCGGCGTCAAAGCCTACGCCGAGACCCACAAGGCCCAAGAGGGTCTGTCGCCGATCCAGGGCGTGGTGCTGGTCGACCGCGGGTGGGAGCTGCAGACCCTGGGCGCCTATCTCGCCTTTCTCGACATTACTCAGCCTCAGGTCCGGTTCCTCGGCGCGAGCGGCTGGAACAGCCCGGACACGCTGAAGGAGACGGCGCTGCGCGGCGGCTGGTTCGCCGCGCCCGACCCGCGTCTGCAAGCGGCCTTCGCCGAGCGGTACCAAAGCGCGTTCGGGGCGGCGCCGCATCCCCTGGCCGCGCTCAGCTACGACGCCGCCGCCGCCGCCGCCGCCCTGGCGGTCGAGGCGCGCGGGCGCGGCGACCAATATCCGTTCGCGGCCGACGCGATCGCCTCGCCGGCCGGCTTCGCCGGCGTCACCGGCGCCTTCAGATTTCTGCCGAACGGGCTCAACGAGCGCGGCTTGGCGGTTCTCGAAGTCGGGGCCGAAGGCTTTACGGTGATCGACCCTGCGCCGGCCGGCTTCGCCGGCCTCTAGACGTGGGGCCGGACGACCGCCCCTACGCCGCGGACGACGGGTCGGCCGAGGCCGGCTCGGGCGCGGCGGACGCGGCCGAGCGGGTCTACGGGCTCGCCCCTCGCCCCGGTCCGCAAACCGCCGCGCTGATCGCGCCGGCCGACGAGATTTTCGACGCGGCCGCGGTGTCGGCCGAGCTTTCCGCGCTCGCCCGCGAGCCGCTCGAGACCGGCCCGATGCGCGCGGCGGCGGCGAAGATCCTGCGCGCGGCGCTGGCCCGGGGCCGCGACCGGATCGAGCGCGCCTTCTTCACCGAACGCCGCTCGGGGCTGGGCGCCGCCCGGTCCATCGCCTGGCTGACCGACCGGCTGGTCGAAGGCGCCTTCGGCTTCGCGGCCGAGCGGTTGTTCCCCTCGCTGACCTCGAGCGCGGATCGATTGTCGGTGATCGGCGTCGGCGGCTATGGACGCGGCGAGATGGCCCCGTTCTCGGACGTCGATCTGCTGTTCCTGACGCCCTACAAGGAAAGCGCGCGCGACGAGAGCGTGATCGAGGCGACGCTCTACACGCTTTGGGACATGCGGCTGAAGGTGGGCCACGCGACCCGCGGGCTGGAAGACTGCGTGCGCGCGGCGAAGGCGGACATGACGATCCGCACCTCGCTGCTCGAAGCGCGCGCGATTTGCGGCGACGAGGCTCTGGCCGCCGATCTCAAAGAACGGCTTTGGACCGGGCTGTTCGCGGCCACCGGCCCCGAGTTCGTCGCCGCCAAGCTCGCCGAGCGCGACGAGCGGCACGGCCGGACCGGCGGCTCGCGCTACCTGCTCGAGCCGAACGTCAAAGAAAGCAAAGGCGGCTTGCGCGACGTTCAAACGCTGTTCTGGATCGCCAAGTATCTCTACCGCGCCGAAGACCTGGACGGGCTGATCGACAAGGGCGTCTTCACCCGGGGCGAAGCGCAGCGCTGCCGTTCGGCCGAGGCGCATCTTTGGACGGTGCGCTGCGCGCTGCATTACCTCGCCGGCCGCGCGCAGGAGAAGCTGGGCTTCGATCATCAGGTCGAGCTCGCCGAGCGCTTCGGCTACCGGGAAAGCGCCGGCCAACGTCCGGTCGAGCGCTTTATGAAGCGCTATTTCATGGCGGCCAAAGAAGTCGGCGACCTGACGCGGATTTTCTGCGCGGCGCTCGAGCAACAGCATAAGAAGTCGCCGCCGCTGCTGGGCGGCCTCAGGCGCCTGTTCGCGGCCAATCCGTCCGAAGTGACCGACAAGCCCTGGGCGTCGGTGCGCGACGGGCGGGTCGCGGTATCCGACGCGGCGGCGTTCTTGTCCGACCCGATCCATGTGCTCGAACTCGTGTCGATCGGCGTGGACACCGGTCTGCTCGTGCATCCCGACGCGCTGCGGCTCGTCTCGACTCAACGCCGCGCGATCGACGACGCCGTGCGATCCCGGCCCGACGTGCGGGCGCGACTGCTGGATTTGATGACGATTTCGCCCGATCCGACGCGGGCGCTGCGCCGGCTCAGCGAGACCGGCGTGCTGCAGCGGTTTATTCCCGAGTTTCAGCGCGTCACCGGGTTGATGCAGTTCAACATGTACCACCATTTCACGGTGGACGAGCACTCGATCCAGACGCTCGAGCAGATGCACAAGCTGCGCGCCGGGGCCCTGAGCGACGTTCATCCCGAGGAGACCGAGATCGTGCGGTCTTTCTCGGACATGCGGGTCCCGATGGTCGCCGCTTTTCTGCACGACATCGGCAAAGGGCTGCGCGAGGACCATTCGGTCGCGGGCGCGCGACTCGCCGAAGAGATTTGCGCAGATCTCGGGATGAGCGCCGGCGAGATCGCCAACGTCGTTTGGCTTGTGCGGCACCATTTGGCGATGTCGGACACCGCTCAAAAGCGGGACATCGCCGATCCGAAAACCGTCCGCGCCTTCGCCGATCTGGTGCGCAGCCCCGGCCGCTTGAAACAGCTCTACGCGCTGACGGTCTGCGACATCCGCGCGGTCGGGCCGGGGGTTTGGAACAGCTGGAAAGCCCAGTTGCTGCGCCAGCTGTATGTTGAAACGCGCGCGATGCTGATCGGCGAAGATCCGGCCCTGTCGCGTCATCAACGCGCCGAGGCGGCTCAAGCGGCGGTGCGCGACAGCTTGCCCGACTGGGCCGACGCGGCGTGGGCGCGTCACGTGGCGCGGTTCCCGGCCAGCTATTGGCTTGGACTTGATGCGGAGACCCTGCGCGCGCACGCGGTGATGATGAGCGGGCCGGCGGGGCTGAACGTCGCGCCGCCCGCGCCGGACGCGTTGACGATGGAGGTCGTGCAAGCGCCCGCGCGCGACGCGACCGAGGTGTCGTTTTACTCCGCGGATCATCCGGGGTTGTTCGCCCGGATGGCGGGGGCGTTGGCGCTGTCGGGCGCTTCGGTCGTCGAGGCGCGCGCCACCACCACGCGCGACGGCATGGCGGTAAACACCTTTTGGGTGCAAGACCCCGGAGAGGACGAAGACGCGCGCGCGACCGCTTACGACGACCCGCACCGGCTCGAGCGGCTGCGCGAATCGGTCGAGCGCAGCTTGGCGGGACGTCTCGCCCCGCGCGAGGCGCTGCGCGCCCGACGAAAGCTGAAGCGGCGCGAAAAAAGTTTCGAGGTGGCCCCTTCCGTGGCGATCGACAATGCCGCGTCCGATGTCTTCACTGTGATCGAGGTCAATGGTCGAGATCGAATTGGTCTCTTATACAATCTGGCCCGGGCCCTGTCGGCCGAGAATGCGAATATCCACTCCGCCATCATCGCGACCTATGGCGAGCACGCTGTCGACGTCTTTTACGTCAAGGATATATTTGGGATGAAAATTGTGTCCGAGGCGAAGCACAGACGTCTAGAGCACGCGCTGTTATCAGCTCTTGAACAAGTCGCCGAGCAGGATTGATCCGAGACCAACGCCCTACCGTCCGGTGACGGCGTGGGTTATGTAGACAAAAATCGCCCCATCTGAAGAGGTATCCAAGAGGACCAATGGAACAACCCGCAGCGATCGAAGCTTTCTCCGCATTGGCGCACAAGGGGCGCTTGTCCGTATTTCGGCTGCTGATGACCCATGCGCCGAACGCCGTTTCCGAAGAGGCGATGGCGGCGGCGCTCGAGATGCGGTCTTCGAAGCTCGAGAGCCGGTTGCAACAGCTCGAGGCGGCGGGCCTGGTCCAGTCGCGCCGCGACGGCGGCGAGATCGTCTACGCCGCCGACACCGAACGCGCGGGCGAGCTGATCGCGCTCCTCGCCGCGGATCCGTCCGAAATCGCCGAGGCCGCGATCGCGCGCGAAGTCGGCCCCCGGCTGGCGCCCTTCGGGATGGTGTTCGCGTGCGAGGGCGCGCCGAACCTCGCTTTGCTGGCGGCCGCCGTGCTCGAGCGGGCGAGCCCCGAGCGGTTTCACGTCCATGTCGCCTCCGCCCAACCGTCGGCGCCGCCGCATCCGGCGGTGCGCGAGCAGCTCGACCGGCTGGACGCGCCCTATCGGCCCGAGCGCGTCGGCGAGTTGCGGTCGCTGATGCGGTCGCAAGAGCTGAAGATCGATTTCGTGATCACGATGGGCGACCGCGCCGTCGACGACGGGGATCTCGCGCGGCGGCGCGGCGCGATCGCCGCCCATTGGAGCCTGCCGGACCCGGCCGACTCGGTGGATCCCTGCCGCGCGGCCGAGCGCTTGCGCGAGGCGCTCGCCGTGCGGCTGGTGGCGCTGTCCGTGCTGCCGATCGAGCAGCTCGACACGATTGATTTGCAGCGGAAGATCGAGACGCCCCCGGCGCTGGCCGGGCGGGGGATGGCGCTGGCGTGACGCGTTTGTGAGGCGTAGGGAAGTCCAGACCGTTTAAATGGCTCAGCGGCGGGGGGAGGCGCGCGCCGCGCGTGGCCGCAGCGGTCTGGACGAGGGGGGACGACATGCGCTTCACGCTTTCGCGGAAGCTCGCCGCCGAAGCGGTCGGCACGGCTCTGTTGGTCGCGACGGTGGTCGGATCGGGGATCATGGGCGACGCGCTGTCGCCTGACGACGGCGTCGCGCTGCTGGCGAACACCCTGCCGACCGGCGCCATCCTTGTCGTGCTGATCACCCTGCTCGGGCCGATCTCCGGCGCCCATTTCAACCCGGCCGTCACCGCCGCGTTTCTGATGCGCCGTGAGATCGCGCCGCCCGAAGCCGGCGCTTTCGTGGTCGCTCAGTGCGTCGGCGGCGCGGCCGGCGCGATCCTCGCCAACCTGATGTTCGCGCTGCCGGCCGTGGCGATCTCGCAGACCCTGCGGAGCGCGCCCAATCTGTGGCTGGCCGAAATCGTCGCGACTTTCGGCCTGGTCGGGGCGATTTTGCTCGGCCTCGCGTTCCGGCGCGAGGCGATCCCGTGGATTGTCGGGCTGTACATCACCGCCGCTTATTGGTTCACGGCCTCGACGTCGTTCGCCAATCCGGCGGTGACGATCGGACGGATGTTCACCGACACCTTCTCGGGCATCGCGCCGGCGTCGGCGCCGGCCTTTTTCATCGCCCAAATGATCGGAGCCGCGATCGCCGTGGCCGCCGTCGGATGGTTGCTGAAGCCCGCCGGCGCCGAGGCCGCGGCGGCCCGCTCCTCGGTCTGACCGGCTGTCCTTGGCGTCGACCGAGCAGCGGCGCCGATCGAAAGGAGCGCTCCGATGGACGTCGTGATCCACCACAACCCTGACTGCGGCACCTCGCGGAATGCGTTGGCCATTCTCGAAGCGGCCGGCTATCGCCCGCGCGTGATCGAGTATCTGCGCGAGGGCTGGACCGCGCCGCAGCTGCGCGCGCTGTTGGCGGCCGCGGGGCTGACCCCGCGCGAGGCGTTGCGCGAGACGAAGTCGCCCGCCGCCGAGCTGGGTCTGCTCGCCGACGGCGTCGCCGACGACGATATTTTCGACGCGATGCTGGCGCACCCGATCCTGGTGAACCGCCCGATCGTCTGCACGCGCCACGGCGTCCGGCTCTGCCGTCCGAGCGAGCGGGTGCTCGATCTCATCGAGCGCCGCCCGCCGGGCCCCTACGCCAAAGAAGACGGCTCGCTGCTGATCGACGCCGCCGGAAGACGGGTGGGATGACCCGCCGCGCTGAGACTTAGGTCACAGAATCAGCGTCGATCCGGCCGCAATGGCCCGTTCGTCGGGACAGCGCGGCGTTCAGGCTCTGGCGTGGCGACGGGGGCCGCGCTAGGCCCGAAGCATCGTGAACCAGCGTAAGTCGCCAAGATGAGTCTCGCCCGCGCCTTTGTCACTGTCGGCGGCATGACGCTGATCTCGCGCATGCTCGGCTTGGCGCGCGAGATTTTGATCGCCGCGCTTCTGGGAGCCTCCGCGGCGGCCGAAGCGTTTTTCGTCGCTTTCCGGTTTCCCAATCTGTTTCGGCGCTTTTTCGCCGAAGGCGCGTTCAACATGGCGTTCGTGCCCATGTTCGCGAAGCGCGTCGCCGAAGACGGCGCCGCGCTCGAAGGCGGCGCGGCGCAGGCCTTCGGCGAGCAGGTGCTGGCGGGGCTGCTGTCGGTCGTGTTCGTCCTGGTGCTGATCGCTCAGCTGGCGATGCCCTGGCTGATCTTCGCCATCGCTTTCGGTTTCGCCGACGATCCCGAAAAGCTCCAGCTCTCGGTCGCGCTGTCGCAGATCCAATTTCCCTATCTGCTGTTCATGTCGCTGGTGGCGATGTTCAGCGGGATCTTGAACGCGTTGAACCGCTTCGCGGCGGCGGCCGGCGCGCCCATCATTCTCAACATGCTGATGATCGGCGCGATGGTGCTGGGCGCGTCGTCGGTCGAGAACGGGTGGACCGGCGAGGATCCGGCCGCGCGCGAGAGCGTCGCCTATTGGCTGGCCTCGTCGGTGTTCGCCGCCGGCGTCGCGCAGCTCGCGCTCGTTTGGGGCGCGGCGCGCCGCGCGGGCATGGCGCTGCGGCTGCGCCGGCCGCGCTGGACGCCCGAGCTCAAAAAGCTCCTCTGGCTCGGGGCTCCCGGCGCCGTCGCCGGCGGCGTCGCTCAGCTCAACATTCTGATCGGCACCACCATCGCGACCTTCTTCGACGGCGCGGTCGCCTGGCTGACCTACGCCGACCGGGTGTATCAGTTGCCGCTTGGCGTGGTGGGCGTCGCGATCGGGGTCGCGCTGCTGCCCGAGTTGTCCCGCCGGGTTCGAGAGGACGACCGCGTCGGCGCGCAGCGGGCGCTCAATCGCGCGATCGAGTACTCGATGGCCCTGACCTTGCCGGCCGCGGTCGCGCTGGTCCTGATCCCCGACGAGATCGTGCGGCTGCTGTTCGGTCGCGGCGCGTTTCAGGAAACCGACGTCGCGGCGACCGCGACGGCTCTGGCGTTGTTCGCCGCCGGGTTGCCCGCCTATGTGCTGATCAAGGCGTTGTCTCCGGCGTTCTTCGCCCGAGAGGACACGGTGCGGCCGCTCCGCTACGCGACGCTGTCGATGGTGGTGAACACCGCGCTCAGCATCGGGCTCGCGCCGTTCCTGTCTTGGGTCGCGATACCGATCGGCACCGCGGCGGCGGCTTGGGTGAACGCGGTGCTGCTGTGGCGACGGCTCAGCGCCGACGGCGGCTACGACGTCGATCCGCGGCTGGGGCGCCGGCTAATCGCCATGGCGGGCGCGAGCGCGGCGATGGGGGCCGTCGTGTTGGCGGCCTCGCTGGGGCTCGGCGCCGGGCTGACCGCCGATCCGGTCTGGCGCTACCCCGCCGTGCTGGGCCTGATCGTTCTCGGTCTTGTCGCCTACGCCGGCCTGTCGGTCCTGTTCGGGGCGGTCTCGCCGCGCGAGATGGCGGGCGCTCTGCGCCGCGGGCCTGCGCGGTGAACCGGGCCGCGTCGCTTGATCTCGGCCGTTCCGGCGGCCATACCCGCCGCCTGGCCGCCCCGACAAAGAGCGCTGTTCCATGTCCGACGACGCCCAGTCCGACGCTTCGACGACCGCCGCCGCGCCTGCGGCGGGCCTCTCGCGGACCCATGACCCGCTCGTGCTTTCCGGCGTGCAGCCCACAGGGCAGTTGCATCTGGGAAACTACCTCGGGGCCGTGCGCGAGTTCGTCCGGCTTCAGGACCAACGACGGTGCCTGTATTGCGTCGTCGACTTGCACGCGATCACGGTTTGGCAAGATCCCGCCGCCCTGCGTCGCGGCATTCGGGAGCTGACCGCCGCTTTCCTCGCGTGCGGTCTCGACCCGAGCAAGAGCGTGATCTTCAATCAATCGCAGGTCGCCGAACACGCCCAGCTTGGATGGGTATTCAATTGCGTAGCGCGCATCGGTTGCTTGAACCGGATGACGCAATTCAAAGACAAGGCTGGAAAAAACCGCGAAGCGGCCTCGGTCGGCCTCTACGGCTATCCGGTTCTTCAGGCCGCCGACATTTTGATTTACCGGGCGACCCATGTGCCGATCGGCGAGGACCAGAAGCAGCATCTAGAGCTGACCCGCGATATCGCGCAGAAATTCAACCTGGACTTCGAGGCGCCCGACTTTTTCCCGTTGCCGGAGCCGCTGATCCGTCCCGAGTCGGCGCGCGTGATGTCGCTGCGCGACGGCTCGAAGAAAATGTCGAAATCGGATCCGTCCGATATGTCGCGCATCAATCTGGCGGACGACGCCGACGCCATCGCGCAGAAGATCCGCAAGGCGAAGACCGACCCCGAGCCGCTGCCCGAGACGGTCGAGGGGCTCGAGGGCCGGCCCGAGGCGGCGAACCTCGTCGGCATTTACGCCGCTCTGTCGGATCAGACCAAGGAGCAGGTGATCGCCGCGCACGCCGGGGCGCAGTTCGGCGCTTTCAAACCGGCGCTGGCGGATCTCGCGGTCGAAAAATTGACGCCGATCGGGCGCGAGATGCGGCGATTGCTCGACGATCTGCCCGAGATCGATCGGATCCTCGGCGACGGGGCGGAGCGCGCCAGCGCGATCGCCGAGCCCGTGCTGCGCGAGACGTATGATCTGGTCGGCCTGCTGCGGACGCGGACTTAGGCCGCGCGGTCGCGCGCCGCGTGTGACCGCATGATGACGCGCGTTCTTGCGCTTCGGCGTCGGCGCCGTCAGCATCACATCCCTTGAACCCCAGGCCGTCCGCCGCCGCGCGGAAGCGACACGGAGCTCGTCGCGATGCGGAAATTCCTCGTCGTGGTCGATAAGACCCCGGAATGCCATAAGGCGCTCCGTTTCGCCGCGCGGCGCGCAAAGAACACCGGCGGCGGCGTTTCGCTGTTGTACGTTATCGAACCCGAAGACTTTCAACACTGGATCGCGGTACAAGACGCGATGCGGTCCGAAGCTTGGGCCGAAGCGCAAGCGCGCCTCGAAGCCCTGGCCGAGGAGGTGAAAGCCTTGGTCGGCGTCATTCCCGAGGTGGCGGTGCGCGAGGGGCAGCGCCGTGACGAGTTGCTGGCCCATATCGACGCCGATTCCGAGATCAGGCTGTTGGTGCTGGGGGCCGGGGTTGATGACGGGCCGGGGCCCTTGATCAAGTCGCTGGTCGGTCAGATGGGCGGTCGTCTGCCGATCCCGGTCACCGTGGTCCCCGGCGCGCTCAGCCTCGAGGAAATCGACGCGCTCTGTTGACGCGCCGGACTGAAAGACCGACTTCAACGGTCAGAGTAATCGCCCCGAAGCCGATTTAGCGCGCGCGGCGTGAGCGGATCTCGCCGCAGCGGCGTGGAGGATCAGACATGTTTATTCAAACCGAAGCGACGCCGAACCCGGCGACCCTGAAATTTCTGCCCGGCGCGACCGTGATGACCGCCGGGTCGGCCGAGTTTTCATCGAGCGAGGCCGCCGCCGGGTCGCCGCTGGCGCGGCGGTTGTTCGCCGTCGACGGCGTGCGCAACGTCTTTTTCGGCCCCGATTTCATCTCGGTGACCAAAGCCGAGGGCGTCGAGTGGCCGCATTTGAAGCCGGCCGTCCTGGGCGCGGTGATGGAGCACTACCAGTCGGGTCAGCCGGTCATCGAGGCCGAGGGCGGCGCCGGCGACGACGGTCACGCGGCGCATGACGGGCCCGACGGCCATATCGTCTCGCAGATTAAAGAGCTGCTGGACACGCGCGTCCGCCCCGCGGTCGCGCAAGACGGCGGCGACATCACGTTCCACGGCTTCGAGCGCGGCGTGGTCTATCTGACCATGCGCGGCGCCTGCGCCGGCTGCCCCAGCTCGACCATGACGCTGAAAGCCGGCATCGAGAACCTGTTGCGCCACTACATCCCCGAGGTGACCGAGGTGCGTCCGGTCGGGGCGTGAGCGCGCTGGGCGGGCTCGAGCCGATTCTCGCTTTCGACGCGACCGGCGACGCCTGCTCGGCCGCGATTCTCAGCGACGGCGGCGCCGTCAGCCGGCTTGAGCTGATGGCGCGCGGGCACTCGGAACGGCTGACGCCGCTTTTGGCCGCGTTGTTGGCTGAAGCGGGCCTGTCCTGGTCCGACATCCGTCTGTTCGGCGCGGCGGTCGGTCCAGGCTCGTTCACCGGCGTGCGCGTGACGGTGGCTACGGCGCGCGGCCTGGCGCTCGCGACCGGGCGTCCGGCGCTTGGCGCGCCGACCGATGCGGCGTTGGCGGCGGCGTTCAAAACCGCCCGACCCGCGGCGACGGAGGGGGTGACGCGGCTCGGTCGGCCGCCGCGCCGGCTCTGGCGACGCTTCGACCTGTCGGGCCGCGTACCGCGGGTGACGGCGGCCGGGGTCGAGACGCCGCCGGCCGACGCGCCGGTGATCGGGCCCGCGGCCGAGGCCGGACGCGTCGAGGGGTTCGAGCGGATCGATCCGGCGGCGCTGGCGCGGCTGATCTTAGCGCGCGCGGAATGCGATCCGGCCGCTTTCGCCGCGCCGGTGCGCGCGCGCTATTTGCGCCCGCCGGACGCGACCCCGCCGAGCGCGCCGCCGTTGGCGCGGCGCGCTCCGGTCTCGACCGCGGGGCCGGGCCGGTCGGCGTGAGCGGGGCCGCGCGCCGGGCGGGCGTTCACGTTGCGGTGATCGCGCCGCCGCCGCGTCACGAGGCGGCCGACTTCGCCGCGGCGCATCGACGCGCGTTCGAGGCGGCCGGCGCTTCGGGTCGACCTTGGAGCGCGGCTTCTTGGGCCGAGCTCGCCCGCGACGCCGCGGTCAGCTGGCACGCGGCGTGGGAATGCTCCCCTGACCATCCAGGCTTTCGGGCCGCGCGTTTGGCGGGTTTCGCCTGCGCGCGCTTGGCGGCCGACGAGGCGGAGGTGCTGACGATCGCGCGCGAGCCGCGTTGGGCCGGGCGCGGACTTGGCCCCCGATTGCTCGGATCAACCCTTCATTGGGCTTACCAGCGCGGGGCCCGCTGCGTATTCTTAGAAGTCGGCGCTCTCAACCGCCGGGCGCGAGGGCTTTATGAGAAGGCGGGCTTCGAGGTCGCAGGGCGACGCGCCGGCTATTACCGTGACGCCGCCGGATCACCTGAGGACGCCTTGATCCTTACAAAATCGTTTACGGATCCCTAATAGATCAGCGGATTTGCATCGATACCAACGCGCCCGCCTCTTCGTTAGGATTTCTCGATTTCCGGTTTGACTTGCGAATTCCAATGTGACACAGCCTGTCAGGTAACCACCGTGTATTCCTGAGAAGCAGCCCAATGATCGTTCGGGCGACGCGCGTTACGGGATGGGGCGGTTCGGTCTAGGTTGGGTCTTCGCGGCGCGGGGACCGAGGGTTTTGCAAGAGAGAAAAGAGCAGGCGATGAACGAGATTGCGAAGATCGAAAACGGTTCGGACGTGACCGAGCTGCTGCAATTGACGTCCGAGATCGTGTCTTCCCACGTGTCGAACAACCCGGTCGCTCAATCGGATCTGCCGAGCCTGATCAAGTCGGTGTTCGACACGCTGCACGATCTGTCGAACGACGAGCCGGAGCAGCCGGAGGAAGAGCTGAAGCCGGCGGTGCCGATCAAAAAGTCGGTCACGGACGACTACATCATCTGCCTCGAGGACGGCAAAAAGCTGAAAATGCTGAAGCGGCACCTCAAATCCGCCTACGGCATGACGCCCGAGGAATATCGCGCGCGCTGGGGTCTGCCGCCGGAATATCCGATGGTCGCCCCGAGCTATGCGGCGAAGCGCCAGGAGCTGGCGAAGAAGATCGGCCTCGGCCGCAACCGCCAAAAGTAACCGGCGCGGTCCGCGCTCCGGAAGCGCCTGCGGCGCCCTACGCGACCCCGTCGACGCCCTAGGCAGCGTCGGCGGGGTTTTGTATTGCGCGACGACGAGACGCGGCCTGCGCGCCTGTTCGACGATGGAAGCGATGACCGACGCCCCCACCCCAAAACACGCCGTGAAGGGCGCTGAGCCGACCGCCCCGGCGCCGATCCGCCCTGCGGCGGCCGCTCCCGCGGCGAAGGCCCTCGCCAAGACCTCTTCGGCCAAAAAGCTCTACGTCAAAACGTTCGGCTGCCAGATGAACGTCTATGACAGCGAGCGCATGACGGACGCGCTCGCGCCCGAGGGCTATGAGCCGGTCGAGACGCCCGAAGACGCCGACCTGGTGCTGCTGAACACCTGCCACATCCGCGAGAAAGCCGCCGAGAAGGTCTATTCGGAACTCGGCCGGTTGAAGCCGCTGGTGGCGGCGAAGCAGGCGGCGGGCGGCGAGATGCTGGTGGGCGTGGGGGGGGGGGGGGGGGCGGGCGCGGGGGGGGGGGGGCCCCCCCGCGGCGCCCCCGGGGGCGGCGGGGGGGGGGCG
>CAZBIG010000041.1:0-12805 GCA_964491865.1 uncultured Neomegalonema sp.
CCCCCCCCCCCCCCCCCCCCCGCCCCCCCCCCCCCGCCCCCCCCCCCCCCCCCCGCCCCCGCCCCCCCCCCCCCCCCCCCCCCCCCCCCGCCCCCCCCCCCCCCCCCCTGAAGAGGATCGCGAGGCGCGGCTCGAGAACCGGGCGCGCTTCGCGTCGGCGCTCGCCGAGTTGCGCCGGGACTGGGGCGCGGCGATCGAGAGGCGCGGCGAGACCCGCGCCATCGCCGTCTTCGGCGCCGAAATCGCGCTCGGCAACGAATGCGAACGGGCGGTGCGGGCCGCTCAAGCGGTCTGCTCGCGGCTCGGCGGCGCGGCGGCGCTCGGGGCCTGCGCGCTCGGGGCCGGGGTCGCCGCCGGGCCGGTCTACATCGCCGCCGGCGACGGCTCGATCGGACCGATCGTCAGCGGCGGGGCGGTCCAGGCGGCCGAACGGCTCGCCGCCGTCGCGGATCCGCGGACCGTGCTGCTCGACGCCGCGGCGCGCGACGCGCTCGGGGGGCGGGCCGAGACCGCGCCTGCGGCCCCCGCGTCGACCGCCCCGCGGGACGCGCCCGAGGGGTGGCGCTTGATCGGCTTCGCGCCCGAGACCGCGGCCCCGTTCGTCGGTCGCGCCGCCGAACTCGCCCAGCTGGGGGCGGCGCTCGATCTCTGCGCCGAGCAGGGACGGGGCCGGGTGATCCACATCCGCGGCGAACCCGGCATCGGCAAGACCCGGCTGGCCGAAGCGGCGCGGAGCCGGGCGGAGGCGCGGGGCTTTCGGGCGGCGACGGCCCATGTGCTCGATTTCGGCGGGCGGACCCGCCGAGATCCGGCCCGCTCGATCCTGCGCGCCGCCTTCGGGCTCGGCGCGACCGAGGACGCGGCGGCCCAGGCGGTCGCGACGGCGGCCCGACGCCCCGAGCTCGAAGCGGCCTGCGTGTTCGACGTCTTCGACGCGCCGTCGCCGCCCGCGCTGCGGGCCCGGCTCGCCGCCATGGAGCCGGCCGCGCGGACCGACGCGCTGCGCCGGACGGCGGCGGCCTTGATCCGCGGCCTGACCGCCGAAGCGCCGCTGTTCCTGCTGGTCGAGGATCTCCACTGGATCGACCCGCCCGCGCTGGCCGCGTTGGCCGAGATCGCCGCGGTGGCCGCCGAGGCGCCCTTGGCGCTCTGCCTGACCTCTCGGATCGAGGGCGATCCGCTCGACGGGGCGTGGCGGGCGCAGACGCGGGGCGCGGCGCTGACGACCATCGATCTCGCCCCGCTGGCGCCGTCCGAGGCTGAGATGTTGGCCGAGGCGCTTGCGGACGCGCTGTGCGAGGGGTCCGGCGGCGCGGCGTCTCGCGCGCTCGGGGTCGCGGCGCGGCGGCGCTGTCTGGTGCGCGCGGGCGGGCATCCGTTGTTCCTCGAGCAGCTGCTGCGCCTCGCCGAGCGCGCGCCCGAGCGCGCCTCGAAAACCGGGCTCGGCGACCGCGCCGAGGATGCGGCTCGGGGCGACGAACCGGCCGCGGTCGGGGGCGGCGGGGCCGCGGTTCCGGCCGCGATCCCGGCCTCGGTGCAGAGCGTGGTTCAAGCGCGGCTCGACCAGATCGATCCGTCGGCGCGCGGTCCAGTGCAGGCGGCCGCGGTGCTCGGTCAGCGGTTCGAGACGGCGGCGCTCGCGCATCTGCTCGAGATCGCGCCCTCGGCGGCGGCGGCGGCGCTGGATCGGGCCGCGGCGCACGGGCTGATCCGCCCCGAGGGCGACGCGCGGGTGTTCGCCCACGCGCTGCTGCGCGACGGCGTCTACGACACGCTGCTGCCGCGCCGGCGTCGGGCGCTGCACGGGCGCGCCGCGCGGTGGTTCGCCGAGCGCGACCGCATCTTGGCCGCCGAGCATTTCGAGCAGGCGCAGGATCCGGCCGCGGCCGAGGCGTTCCGCCGGGCCGCCGCCGAGCAGCTCGGCGTGTATCGCTACCGCCGCGCCGAGGATCTGGCGCGGCGCGGGCTGGCGCTCGCGGCGACCCCGCTCGAGCGGGCCGCGCTCGGCGCGCTGCTCGGCGACATTCTGCACGACCAGGGCGCGATGGCCGAGGCGAGCCGCGCCTACGAGGGGGCTCTGGCCGCGACCGAGACCCCGCTCGAGCGGTGCCGGGCGCGGCTCGGCCTGGCGGCGGTGAAGCGGGTCACCGACGATTTGCCCGGCGCGTTCCGGGATCTCGAAGCGGCCGAGCGCGCCGCGGACCAGGCCGCCGCCGACCCGGAGACGCGCGGGGCGGCCATGGTCGAGCAGGCGCGGGCGGCTTTCCTGCGCGGCAATCTGTTGTTTCCGAGCGGCGACGCGCGCGGCTGCCTGGCGGCCCACGAGAAAAGCCTGGCTCTGGCGCGGGCGACCGGGCGGGCCGACCTCGAGGCCGCCGCGCTCGGCGGCGTCGGCGACGCGCAATATCTGAGCGGTCGGATGACGGCGGCGTTCGAGACGCTGACGGCCTGCGTCGAGATCAGCCGCCGCCACGGTTTTGGGCGGATCGAAGTGGCCAACCTGTCTCAGATGGCTTGCATGACCGTGTTTTTGTGGCCGCTCGACGAGGCGCTGCGGTTCATTGAGCAGGCCGCGGCCGCGGCGTCTCGGGTCGGGCATAAGCGGGCCGAGATCAATGCGATGGCCGGCTGGCTTTGGGCGCTGCGCGAGAGCGCCGACTATGCGGGCTGCGCGGCGAAGGCCGAGGAGACCCGGGCCAAGGTCCGGGCGCTCGGCGCGCACCGCTATGATCAGATCGCGGTGCTGCATTTGGGCGTCGCGCGGGTGCGCCGGGGCGAGACGGCCGAGGGGGTGGCGCGCCTGCGCGAGGCGGTGGCGATCGCCGAGCGGACCGGCATCGGGTTCCACGGGGCCGAGGCCTTGGGCGAGCTGGCGCTTTCGACCGACGACCCGGCCGAGCGGGCCGCGATGCTCGATCGCGTCGAGGCGGTGCTCGCCGGGCGCTGCGTGGGCCACAGCCCGCTCAGGGGGTATCCGCTGGCCGCCGCGGCGGCGCTGCGCGGCGGCGACGTCGCGCGGGCGGGGCGGCTGCTGGCGCGGCTGGAGGCGTTCGTGGGCGGCGCCGCTCCGCCGAACGTGGCGGCCGCGTTGTCGATCTGGCGACAGGCCGTGGCGGCGGCCGGGCCGCGGGTGTCGCGCGAGGCCGCCGAACGCTTGGCCGCGGCGGCAGGCGCGTCAGGGCTGCCGGAGACCGGCGCGCAGCTGCGTCTGGTCGCAGCGCGCTGACGGGCGGGGGCGCCGACTTATCCTTCTCGTCCGGGCGGGGCGTTCGCGACCGGGGAGGCTGTCATCGGTTTGGAACGGGCTTGGCGGCGTTGGGCGCGCGCCGCGTTGGCGATCTATGCGGCGTTGGCGCTGTCGGTGTCGGCCGCGGGGCTGGTCGAGACCGACAGCCTGGCGGCGCTCGTGCGTCTGTATTTGATCGCTTTTCCGTGCGCCGCGATCTTGAGCGGCGTCGATCGGCTGCTGGCGGTTGGGCGCGGCGGCGGGGCTGGACAGGCCGGGGAGTCTGGACAGGGCGGCGGGCTTGGGCGCGGCGGGCTTGGGCGCGGCGGGCTTGGGCGCGGCGGGTTTGGGCGGGCGCTCCGCGAGGCGGCGGCCTCGGTGGCGCGGGCGCTGGTCGTCAGCGCGCCGGTCTCGGCGCGGGTTCTGGGCGTCGCCAAGGCCTTTGCGGCCACCTTGGCGGCCACTTTGGCGGCCGCGGGCGGCCTCTGATCGGGCGCGCGACCCGTCGCAGGGGCCGCCGTCGCGCCGCGCCGGCTGGTTTGTGACCTTGCGCACAGCCGATCTCGTCGAGCGATGGTATTCCCCGACCAGGTGAACTCCACGACTCTTTGGGGGGGCGACGATGGCGCGGCGTACGTACAACTTGGGCTCGGGCGACAACAAGAAGAACGGTAAAGATAGCGATAAAGATCTTATTTATGGCGAGGGCGGCGAAGACACGATTTATGGCCGACGTCAAAACGACACGCTGTACGGCGGCGACGACAATGACCATCTGTATGGCGGCAAGCAGGCTGATAAGCTTTACGGCGGGAAAGGTCGCGATCATTTAAATGGAGGGTCCGGAGACGATACGGTATACGGCGACGATCCAGACTTCTCTGACGGCCAAGGCGACGGCGACTGGCTGTACGGTGAGCACGGCGACGATCTGATGTACGGGGGCGATCAGCTCGATCGCCTGTTCGGCGGCGGCGATAACGACACGCTCTACGGCGACATGGACCGCGACGATATCTACGGCGGTGAAGACGCAGACGAAATCTACGGGGGACATCACCGCGACACGCTTCGCGGCGATGACGGTCGCGACGAGATCTACGGGGGCACCGGCACCGATACGATCTACGGCGGCGACGACGAGGATGCGCTCTATGGCGACACCCATGACGACCTGCTGCGCGGCAATGGCGGCGATGACTCGCTCTACGGCGGAGACGACCAGGACAAGCTCGAGGGCGGCAAGGGCGATGACTCGCTCTACGGCGGAGACGACCAGGACAACCTCGCGGGCGGCGAGGGCGATGACTCGCTTGACGGAGGAGACGGCGACGACGTCCTCCGGGGCGACCGGGGCGATGACGCGCTCTACGGCGGCGCCGGGGCCGACACGCTAAATGGCGGCGATGATAACGACCTGCTCGACGGGGGTGATCAGATCGACGTGCTTCATGGCGGCGACGGCGAAGACAGCTTGTCGGGCGGCGCGGGCGAGGACGAGCTGCGGGGCGGCTCGGGGCGCGACAGCTTGGTGGGCGACGCCGGAAACGACGCGCTTTACGGCGACGCGCACGCCGACACGCTCCAGGGCGTCAGCGGAGAAGACACGCTTTACGGCGGCGCTGGCGACGACGTGCTGAGGGGCGGCAACGACGCCGACATACTCTACGGCGGCGAGGGCGCGGACGCTTTGCACGCGCTCTCCGACGGCGACGCGCTCTATGGCGGTTCGGGCGACGACGTTTTTTACATTGTAGATGGTCTCTCCATCGTCGCCGACGGGGACGGCGGCGCCGCCCGCTATGAGATCGCGTTCACGCCGGGCGCGGGATTGTCAGAGACGAAAATCAACGGGTTCGACGCGGACAGCGATGTGCTCGACATCAGCCAAAGCCCGGCGGCCCGGCAAAGGTTTAGAGATCTCGACATCTCCTATGACGCCGACGGCGCGCTGATCAAGTTGTCGGGGAACTTCGAAGTTCGTCTGTACGGTCTCGAGGACGGCGATTTGACGGCGCAGAACGTGGATCTCGAACCGGACGCTTGATCCCTGACGGCGCTCGGCGCCCGCCGCCCGCGGCGGCCGCCGGCGAGCCCCGGGGCGTGAGCGCCGGCGGTTCGGAAGGGCGGCCCATGAAGGCCGCGACCAGACCGGGCGGGGCGGCGCGCCGCGCCGCGCCGCCGCTGGCGCGCCCGACGCGGCCCAGCGTCCGTCGCCGCGGCGCCGGGTCTTTCCCTTGGCCGCGGCTCTTGCCTCGTCGCCGCGGCGCGGACTAGGGCTCTCGGCATGAGCAGCGCCAATCTATACGACCGCTTGTCGGCCCATTTTCCCGAGGACGGCGCGCAGCGTTTCGCCGAGCTCTCGGACGGGCGGCACTACACCTATCAGGCCGTCCGCGACGTCTCGGCGAAGTTCGCCAACGCCCTGACGGCGCTCGGCGTCCGTCCGGGCGACCGGGTGGCCGCGCAAACGCCGAAAAGCGCCGAAGCGTTGATGCTTTACCTGGGCGCGGTCCGCGCCGGGGCCGCGTTCCTGCCGCTCAACGACGCCTACACGCCCGCCGAGGTGGGGTATTTTCTGCGCGACGCCGAGCCTCGGCTGCTCGTCTGCGCGCCCGAGGCCGAGGCGGCGCTGGCGCCGGTCGCGGCCGAGGCGGGCGCGCGGGTCGAAACGCTGGGAGTTTACGCGCCGCGCAGCCCGACCGAGCCCGAAGCCGAGACCGCGGCCCGGGCCGGCAGCTTGGCCGTCAAGGCGATCGACGCCGCCACCGACTTCGAGACCCGCAGCGCCAAGCCGGACGATCTGGCGGCGCTGCTCTACACCTCGGGGACGACCGGACGGTCGAAAGGCGCGATGCTGTCGCACGCCAATCTTTACGAGAACGCCGCCGCGCTGGCCGACCTGTGGCGTTTCGGCCCGGCCGACCGCTTGCTTCACATCCTGCCGATCCACCACACCCACGGGTTGTTCGTGGCCGTCAACGTCTCGCTGATCGCGGGCGGCGCGCTGATTTTCCTGCCCAAGTTCGATCTCGACGCGGTGTTCGCGGCGATGCCTCGGGCGACCGCCATGATGGGCGTTCCGACCCATTACACCCGGCTGCTCGAGGATCCGCGTTTGACGGCCGAGGCGGTGCGGGGCGTGCGGCTGTTCGTGTCGGGCTCGGCGCCGCTGCTGGCCGAGACGCATCGGCGCTTCGAAGCGCGCACCGGCCGTCGGATTCTGGAACGCTACGGCATGACCGAGACCGGGATGAGCGCGTCGAACCCCTATGAGGGCGAGCGCCGCGCGGGGACGGTCGGCTTCCCGCTTCCGGGCGTGGCGCTGCGGATCGCGGACCCGACGACCGGCGCGGCGCTGCCCCCGGGCGAGATCGGCGTGGTCGAGGTCAAAGGCCCGAACGTGTTCGGCGGCTATTGGCGGATGCCGGAAAAGACGGCCGAGGAGTTTCGCGCCGACGGCTTCTTCATCACCGGCGACCTCGGCCGCTTCGACGAAGACGGGTATTTGCACATCGTCGGGCGCGGCAAGGATCTGATCATCTCGGGCGGCTTGAACGTTTATCCCAAAGAGGTCGAGGCCGAGATCGACGCGCTGCCCGGCGTGCGCGAGAGCGCGGTCATCGGCGCGCCCCACCCGGATTTCGGCGAAGCGGTGACCGCGATCGTGGTTCCCGAGCCCGGGGCGGATCTGGACGAGGCGCGCCTGATCTCGGCCCTGGCCGAGCGTCTGGCGAAGTTCAAGCGGCCGAAGCGCGCGATCTTCGTCGAGGCCTTGCCGCGCAACAGCATGGGCAAGGTGCAGAAGAACGCGCTGCGCGAAACCTATGCGGCGGTGCACCAGCGCTCCTGACCGCGCGCCCGCCCCCCTTTTCCTCGGGGGGGGGCGAGGGCTGTTTGTGATCCGGCGCCGCGGCGCCCGCCGCTCGCTCCGGAGACCTTGATGCCGACGCTCTCACCCTGGTTTTTGCTCGTGATCGCGATCGCGGCCGAGGTGGTCGGCACCGCCGCCTTAAAGGCGTCGGACGGGTTCACCCGACCGTTCTACAGTGCGCTGGCGATCGGGGGGTACGGGGCCGCGCTGTACTTCCTGTCGTTCGCGCTCCGCGAGATCCCCGTCGGGGTCGCCTACGCGATCTGGTCGGGGGTCGGCGTCGCGGCGATCTCGCTGATCGGGGCGGTCGCCTTCGGCCAACGGCTCGACGCCGCCGCGGTCCTGGGCGTCGGGCTGATCGTGGCCGGGGTGGTCGTGCTGAACACGATGTCGAACGCCGCCCCGCGCTAAGGCGGCGCGGCGGGGCTCGACGCGGCGTCGGGGCCCGATTCGGACCGGCGTCGGGGCCGCGCCCGTCCCGCGGGGCAGGGTTTCCTTAACAGCCGGAAGGTACCTTCAATTGTAGCGATCGAAACCGGGGCCGAGAGCGCCGATGACGTTGAATGGATCCGACAGGCCCGGCGAGGCCCTCGCGCTGGACGCCGACGCCTGTCCAGCGGGCCCGTCGGCGCGGTCTCGCGACCCCGTGGCGGGGTCTCTGACCGGGGCCGCCGGCGGGTTCTGGCGCTGGAGCGCGGGCGCGCCGGGCTGGGCCTGCGCGAATTTCTGGGCCGGGCTCGGCCTATCGCCGACCGGTCCCGAGGCGTCCGCCGGTTGGACCGCGCGGCTCGACCGGCCGAGCGCCGAGGCGTTCGACGCCGAAGCGCGGCGCTGCCTGGCGCGGTCGGACGGGCGCGTCGCGTTCGAGGGCCGCGCCCTGCGCGCCGACGGGCGTTGGGCGCCGCTGTCCCTGTCGGGCGTCGCCGCGCCGACCGCCGATGGCGCGCGCGAGCTGGGTGGGGCGCTGCGCTGGGGCTCGGGGGGCGCCGAGGCGCCCGAACCGGCTTCCGCCAAAACCTCGGTGCCCGAAGCGCGGCTGGCGGCCGAGCTCGCGCTTTTGCGCGCCGAGCGCGTGGTTCAGGCGCGGCGCGACGAACGCGACCCGCTGACGGGCCTGTTGAACCGGGCCGCGTTCGAGGACCGGCTTCAGCGCCTCGCGCCGCAGATCGCCCAGGGCGATCTCAGCGTCGCTTTGCTGCATGTCGATCTGGACCGTTTTCGCGAGATCAACGACGCCATTGGGCATGGGGCCGGCGACCATGTGCTGCGCTGCGCGGCCGAGACCCTGCGCGCCGCCGCCGGGCCGAACGATCTGGTGGCGCGCGTGGGCGGGGACGAATTCGTGGTCCTGCGGGTCTCCAATGGCGCGGCGGCCGTCGCGCAGGAGGTTTCGGCGGGCGCCTCTGGGGGCGTCTCGGCGGGCGTCTCTGAGGGCGTCTCTGGGACGGGCGCGGCGACGGGGGCGGAGGTCGGCGCCGGGTTCGACGCGTCGCGGCTCGCCGAGCGGCTGATCGAGGCGCTCGCCAGCCCCACCGTGTTTCGCGGCCGGGCCTGCCGCTGCGGGGCCAGCATCGGATTGGCCGAAGCCCGCGGCGCAGGGTTCGATCCCTCGCGTTTGCGGATCGACGCCGAAATCGCGCTCACCCGCGCGAAAGCCGGCGGTCGCGGGCGCGTCGCGGCCTTCCACCCTGCGCTGCACAGCGCGTTCGTCGCGCGCCGGTGCCTGGCGGACGAGATCGTCGACGGGGTGGAGCGCAAGGCCTTCATTCCGTTCTACCAGCCGCAATGTCGGGCGTCGGACGGCGCGCTTTCGGGCATCGAGGCGCTGGTGCGTTGGCGCCACCCGACCCGCGGCGTCTTGGGGCCGGCCGCCTTTCTGAGCGTCGCTGAAGAGATCGGCGCCTTGCCGGCGATCGACGCGATGGTGCTCGAGCATGCGTTGCGCGACGTCGATCGCCTGGCTCAGCGGGGGATCATGACGCCGAAGATTTCGGTGAACGTCACGGCCGAGCGGCTGCGCGATCCGGCGCTGCTGCGGGTGGTGCGCGAGCGGCCGCCCGGCGGCCCGAGACTGGCGTTCGAGCTGTTGGAGTCGATCTTTCTCGACGGCGACGACCCGGAGCTGCTCGACGCGGTCGAGCGGGTCAAGGCCTCGGGGGTCGAGATCGAGATCGACGATTTCGGCAGCGGGCGGGCCTCGATCCTGGGCTTGCTGCGGGTGGGTCCGACGCGCTTGAAGATCGACCGCCAGATCGTCGCGCCGCTCGACCGCAACCCGGCGCAGCGGGCGCTGATCTCCGGGATCCTCGAGATCGCCCGGGCCGCCGAGGTCGCCGTCACCGCCGAGGGGGTCGAAACCCGCGAACAGGCCCGGACGCTCGCCGAGATGGGCTGCGACACGCTGCAAGGGTTCTATTTCTCGAAGCCGGCCCCGTTCGACGCCCTTGAGAGCCTGCTGAGCGCCGATCGCTGGCGCGCGGCGGGCTGAGCGGGCGCCGCCCGCCTCGTTCGCCCCCTTGCGCCGCCCCCTTGCGCCGCCCCCTAGCGCCGCCCCCTAGCGCCGCGCCCTTGCGCCGTCCCCCTGCGCCGCCCCCCTGCGCGGCCCGCTCCAGCGCCGCGCGCCTCGGCCTTTATGTCGTCGGGCTCGCCTCGCCCTCGCCCTGGTTGACGCCTATCTCTTCTTGCGTTGTCGCAGGAGGCTCCGATGCTCGACCACGCCGCGCCCGGCCGACCGAAATTCGTTCCCGTTCACGTTCAGCCGGTGACCAAACCGATGAGCATTCCGCAGGTCGCCGCGGCGGCGCGCCGGAACGTGCTCTCGACGATCCCCGGCATCGCCTACACGCAGCCGATCGTCTCGGGCAAAACCGTGATCCGCTGGCACCATGTGACCGATCCGGACGCGCTGAAGCGGGTGCTTCTCGACAATGTCGACAACTACCCGAAGTCGAAGACCACCCAGCGCCTGCTGCGCCCCGCGATCGGCAGCTCGATCTTCACCGCCGAGGGCGAGGAGTGGCGCTGGCAACGCCGGGCCGCCGCGCCGATCTTCAACCATCGAAAGATGCTGGCGCTCGCGCCGCTGATGAGCGCCGCCGGGGCGCGCACGGCCGATCGGTTGGCCGCCGCCGCGGACCGCGGCTTCGACGGCGTGGGCGTGGCCTGCGTGATGGACGAGATGGTCACGGCCACCTTCGAAGTGGTGTGCGACGCGTTGCTGTCGGGCGGAGACGGCTTGGACCGCGACGAGATCGCCGCCTCGATCACCCGCTATCTCGAGACCATCGGCAAAGTGTCGATCCTCGACATCCTGCAGGTTCCCGACTGGATCCCGCGCCCGGCCCAGCTGTTCAACCGCAACATCATGGACCGCACGGTGGCCATGGTCGACGGGCTGATCGAACAGCGCCGCCGCCAATACGACGCGGGGGCGGGGCGCGGCGACCTGTTGGACTATATGTTCGAGGCGGCCGACCCCGAAACCGGTCAGCGGATGGACGACGCGACGCTGCGCAACAATCTGCTGTCTTTCATCGTCGCCGGGCATGAGACGACCGCGTTGGCGCTGGCCTGGTCGCTTTATCTGCTGGCGAACGCGCCCGACATCCAAGAGCGGGCCGCCGAGGAGGCGCGGGCGGCGATCGGCGACGGTCCGGCCGAGGCGGCGCATCTCGAGCGCCTCGGATATGTGCGTCAGGTGATCGACGAGGCGATGCGCCTGTTTCCGCCCGCCGCGATGCTCGGGCGCCAGGCGCGCGAGGCCGATACGTTGTGCGGCCGCGAGATCCGGGCCGGCGACACCGTGATCCTGCCGATCTACACCCTGCACCGGCACGAGACGTTGTGGGACGCGCCGCACGCTTTTGATCCGGACAATTTCACGCCCGAGAAGGTCAAGGCCCGGCCGCGCTTCGCCTATTTGCCCTTCGGGGCCGGTCCGCGCGTGTGCATCGGCATGAGCTTCGCGCTGATGGAGGCGCAGCTGATTCTGGCGAGCGTGCTGGCCCGGGTCGCGGTCGAGCCGCGCAAGGGCCATAAGCCCGAGCCGGTGCTGACCATGACCCTGCGGCCTAAGGGCGGCATGCCGCTGCGGTTGCGCCGTCGCTGAGGCGCCTCCACCGCGCGGGCGACCGACGAGACCATGTCCTGGACGAGACCATGTCCTGGACGAGACCATGTCCTGGACGCGCCCGCCTTGGGGCAGGGCGAGAGGCCCAAGCGGGCGCCCGAAGAACCCGGGCGCTCGATCGGCTCCGCGTCAGCGGCCCGGCACGTCCCCCGATCCGCCGCCGATGGTGTCGGAGTTGAAGCGGCCGATATTGCCGAAGATCTGCTGCAGGATCGTCAGACGGCGCCCGGCCGTCGGCGTGGTCCGACGCACCAGATCGATGATCTTGCCGTCTTCGAGCCCGTAACGGCCGATTTCCTGAACCGCGCCGCGCTCGTCGAAGCTGATGGTGACGACCGTTCGATCGACGATTTCCGGCGCGTAGAAGGCGACCGCCTCGGTCTGTTGCGAGATGTAGTACCACTCGGTGGAATCGAAGGTGCCGATCGACGACGGGCGGCCGAGCTTCTTCAACACCGTTTCTCGATTGTCGAGGCCGGTGCGCACCGACTGCAGCTCTTCGGCGCGCGGCGTGTAGCCGTGGGTGCGTTTGATCGGCGAACAGGCGGACAGAACAGCCGCGCCGAGCAGCCCGGCGGCGGCGACGCGGTGGAGCGGTCGGATGAGCATCACGGGGCGCCTCGCGACTAGAGGGGAACGGGACCGACGACGGGCCTTGACACGCGCTTTGGTTACAAGATCCGTCGGCGGGGGGAAAGCGCGCGGCGCCGCCGATCCGCGCCGTCGCGTTCGGTTCTCCCGCGGCCGTTCCGGGCGCTTGGCCGACCGGTCGGACCGACGATCGGGGCGGCGATTGAAACCGGAGCCGAGACAGCGTGACCGATGACCCCGAAGCGCCCGCGTTTTCCGGTCCGCCGTTCTCCCGTCCCTTGGCCGCCCATCGGCTGCGCCGGGTCGGCGATCCGATCCCGGTCGCCGAGACCGCCAGCGCGGAAGAGCGGGCGCGCGTCGCCGCGTTTCTGGATTTGCGCGCGCTCGACGCGTTGTCCGTCACGGGCGCGCTGACGCCCTATGGACGCGGCGGGTGGCGGTTCGAGGGGCGCGCCTCGGCCGTCTATGCGCAGACCTGCGTGGTGACGCTCGAGCCGGCGCCAGGGACGCTGGACGCGCCGATCGAGCGGATTTGGCTGCCGCAAGCCGAACTCGCCCGGCGCGCGGCCGAGCTGCCGGACGTCGCCGAGATCGAACCCGAAGCGGGCGAAGAGCCGGAGCCGATGGAGGACCACATCGATCCGGCCGCCGCCGCGGTCGAGACGCTGGCGCTGGATCTCGACCCGTATCCTCGGGCCCCGGACGCCGCGCTCGAGCGCGAGAGCGCCGCGCCCCCCGGCGCGACGCCCTGGGACGCGGCCGCTGAAAAGCCGTTCGCCGCCCTGGCGGCGCTGATCGCGCGCGGCGGCGGCGAGGCGGCGGCGGACGGCGGGCCCGAGGAGGCCGGGCCGGCGGACCGGCGCCCGGCGGACGGCCGCTCGATCGACGGGGGGGCGGCGGACGGGGGCTCGGCGGACGGCGGCTCGGTCGACGGGGGCTCGGCGAAGGGCGACGACGTCGAGCCGCGGTGACGCCGCGCGCGCTT